>JAULVH010000297.1:0-2639 GCA_032111105.1 Burkholderiaceae bacterium
GGAAGCGGTACCTGCCTTATCAATGCTGAGGGATTATGTTGGTGCGGGCAAAAATGGGATGGCGATAAGATGAGTGCACCGGCACCACTAGGCGAAACACAAGCCGCATCGAACGATGAATCCGGGCATTCATCTTAATCACCATGAACGTGGATGAAACTAACGTAAGTAATCCACCTACGTGGGCCAATTTATTGGGATACGCAGGCTTGATTCCGTTTGTTGTGTTGGCGGCTGCATTTTGGTGGCCAGATCGTGTAGCGCACTCGCTTATCAGCCATGCTTTAAGCAGCTATGCTGCAGTCATCATTAGTTTTCTGGGGGCGATACATTGGGGACTTGCGATGCGCGATGCCCAGCCTGCAAAGATTGTTACATCATCTTGGATTTGGGGGATCACGCCCAGTCTGCTCGCCTGGTTGGCGACACTACTCACATCACCTTTCGATTTACTCTGCATGGCCATACTTTTATGGATCTGTTATCGAGTGGATCAAAGGCGCTATCCCCACTACCAGCTTGAGTCGTGGTTGCCTATGCGATTTCGCTTAACCCTAGTTGCCAGCAGTGCTTGCTTAGCAGGGTCGGTAGGTTTTTACTCTATTCACTGAAGGTACGCACGACTCATTGACTAATGAGCATGCAGTCGTTGTAACGACTGTGATTGACGGCTACTTTTCCAGTTTTAAAATTAATCACGTTTACTGAATTTTTTTTCGCCTAAGTTGTCTTGGTGCGTAAAGACGGTTGTCGATCATTGTTTTAGCCCTTAAGGCTGTTCTCCGCGTTGAGAGCCTAAAAAATTAGTAAATTGATAGCGCTTCTACTTCCGATTTCTTTTGCGTAAAAAATATTTTACAGATTAATAGTATATTGCATGATATATTGTAATCGTCTTATATGTCATCCCGTCCAACATAGCGCTAAGGACGGTTGTATGACTAAAAGTTTCTAAATAAACACCGCATGACCACCTTGGGAGTTAGCCATGCAACTAGTGTGTCCTCAATGTTTAGCTAAAAATCGTGTCCCCGATGAACGCTTGGGTGACCATCCTGTGTGTGGGAAATGCAGTCACGAATTAATGAGCGTAGAGCCTATAAATTTAAATGACGAAAATTTTTCCAGATTTACGGAGGGTACAGAATTACCGGTGCTGGTCGATTTTTGGGCGGAGTGGTGCGGACCGTGCAAGGTCATGGGGCCGCAATTTGCCCAGGCGGCAAAACAACTACCTCAGGTTCGTTTCGCCAAACTCGATACCGAAGGCTCGCCTGCAACAAGCATGCGATACCGAATTAAGAGTATTCCCACGATGGCTTTATTCAAAAATGGTGTCGAGGTCGCGCGTATGAGCGGCGCACTATCTGCACAAGACATACTTCGTTGGGTGAATGAGCAGGGTGTATGACGAACGAAAAATTTAAGTGATCTAAAATCAATAATTACTAATATTTCCCTGATTACACCGTAAACGAAAAAAATATGGCCTATACAGAAAAATTTCAACAGCTTGCAGATATTGCCATTGCTCGAGTAGCAGCAGTTCAGCCAGAGCATGTACTTGACACACTAGCGGCGGGCGGTGTCGCTTTGGATATACGCGACAAAGAGGAGCACGACAAAGATCACATTCAAGGTTCACAGCACATCAGTCGCGGACAATTAGAAATGAACATTGAAGAAGCTATTCCAGATATCAACACAGTTATTTTGTGCTGCAATGCCAATAACCGAGGCGCACTTTCTGCCGACACACTGCAGCACATGGGATACAAAAATGCAAAATACATTGCGGGTGGATTGAAAGCTTTTCGTGCTTTGGCCTAGGCTGACTACGAAATTAAGACCAGGCTGCAAATTATTAACTTTGTGTGAAGAGGTTGTATGAAAGCTCTTACGTCAGCAGCATGCGAAGTTATGTCCCGTAACCAGCTATTAGTTATGCTCGTGCGCGGTGTAGCAGGATTAGGTTTGATGGCATGGTCCTTTAATTACCTGATTACCATCCCCATGCTTGGTTTTTCTATGCTGGGTATTTCCATACTCTTGCTCAAAGGTTGCCCTGCATGTTGGGGTATGCATATGGTAAATATTTTGCGAGGCTCTGCTAAAACTAAGGCGCGTAGTCAACATGAAAAAAATGACGATAGTGAAAAATTAGTAAAGCGAAATTACCAACCTAAAGATTTGTCTGAGCATTTGTTTCCGCCAGAAGATGTAGCTAGATTTCGAAGTGAAAAAGTAGCAGTAAAAGAATTATTAGCAGTTACTACGAAAGAATCGCATGTCTGATAAACAAATCAGTGTCGTTATAAAGCAGCAGGAAGATTATCGTTTTGAAATTCAGTTTGACGACAACATGCCTGTACTGATTGCGGACGAGCCCCAACCGCTGGGCTCAGCTATAGGGCCGTCTCCGGTGCAGTTGCTATGCGCTGCCGTTGGTAATTGTTTGTCAGATTCTTTGCTTTTTGCGTTTAGAAAATTTAAGCAGGTACCTGAGCCTTTGCAATGCTTAGTGACTGCTGTCGTTGGACGCAATTCGGAAAATCGATTACGTGTATTGACTATAAAAGCCAAATTAGAACTGGGTGTTCCTGGTGCTGCGCTGGATCAGCTTGAGCGCGTACTTAGTC
>JAULVH010000297.1:2649-6375 GCA_032111105.1 Burkholderiaceae bacterium
TAGTCAATTCGAAGAATTTTGCACTGTCACCCAGAGTGTGGGGCAGGGGATACCAATCACCATTGAAGTATTTGATATCCTTGGTGAGCAACTCAAGTAGCACGTTTAATCCGTGTTGTGTAACGTACTTGAAGTAAATTCACAAAAAATATTATTATAAAATCTACGAATACTATTAGATTTATATTTACGAAGGAGTTAAGTAGGTGATGCATACTTTTGATCCTATAGTTTTAGCGCGACTTCAGTTTGCTGCCAACATTACTTTTCATATTCTGTTCCCAACTATCAGTATAGCCATGGGATGGTTTTTACTTTTTTTCAAAACGCGATTCGTGGCAACGGGCGAACAATTTTGGATGGATGCCTACCAATTTTGGATAAAAATATTTGCTCTGACGTTTGCTTTGGGTGTGGTCAGCGGCATCACCATGAGTTTTCAGTTCGGAACAAATTGGCCCGGTTTTATGAACACAGTCGGTAATGTTGCAGGGCCTTTGTTAGCCTACGAAGTTCTCACCGCTTTCTTTTTAGAAGCGACTATGCTGGGCATTATGTTGTTTGGACGTGGACGAGTCAGTGAACGTGTCCACACCTTAGCCACATGGTTGGTGGCACTAGGTACGACTGCATCAGCATTTTGGATTCTGGCGCTTAATTCCTGGATGCATACACCTGCTGGTGTTGAAATGATCGATGGTCAGGCGCACGTTACTAGCTGGTTAGAAGTGATTTTCAATCCTTCTTTCCCTTATCGCTTTACTCATATGTTAATAGCATCAGGTTTAACTGGCTCGTTTTTATTAGCTGGAATAAGTGCTTATCGCTGGCTGCAAAATGATCAAAGAAAAGACGTTATTGCCTCGTTACGTACAGGAGTGTTTGTTGCTGCTGTATTGATACCGGTTCAAATTTTAGTAGGCGATATGCATGGTGTGAACACCTTGCATCATCAACCTGCCAAGTTAGCTGCTATGGAAGGTATATGGGAGACGCAGCAGGGCGTGCCTGCCGTTTTGTTCGCTATTCCAGATCAGGCCACGCAATCGAATCATTTTGAGATTGCAATACCCAAATTAGCGTCGCTATATTTAACGCATGATTGGAATGGCGAAGTACAGGGGATCAAAGCCTTTGGTGATAAACACCCGCCTGTAGGGCCGGTCTTTTGGGCTTTCCGCATCATGGTCGGCATGGGTTTACTCATGCTCGCAGTGAGTTGGTTTGCTTCGTACGAATTGAAATTTAAAAAACAGTTATCCAAACATACCGCGAAGGTCTTGGTGTTTATGACGTTTGCGGGTTGGGTAGCACTAGTCTCCGGTTGGTATGTCACTGAAATTGGCCGACAACCCTGGTTGGTACAAGGCCTGCTGACCACTGCCCAAGCAGCATCGGATGTTCCAAGTGGCAGCATCGCACTTACGTTAGCGATGTACCTCACGCTTTATGCGGCTTTGTTATCAGCCTATATATCCGTAGTTTTTTATTTGGCTAAAAAAGCCGTTAGTGACACTCACGAAGAATCTGTCGCTGTAGAAGGGATACTTCATGCTTGAATTTGGAATTGATATGACCAGTCCTCAAGGCTGGTTGCCATTAGTATTTGCCGTGGTGATGGCATTGGCCATGCTGGCTTATGTGATTTTGGACGGGTATGACCTGGGAGTAGGTGTACTACTAAATAGCGCAGAAAATTTGCAGCAAAAAAATAGCATGATTGCCAGCATAGGCCCCTTTTGGGATGCCAATGAAACATGGTTGGTATTGGGAGTCGGTGTGTTGCTGGTTGGGTTTCCTCTCGCGCACGGCATAATTTTAGGAGCTCTCTATCTTCCAGTTGCTCTTATGTTGTTCTCACTCACACTGCGCGGCGTGGCATTTGATTTTAGAGTGAAAGCAAAAGCACAGCATCGCCCCTTGTGGGATCACGCTTTTTACCTAGGCTCGATGATGGCTTCGTGGTCGCAGGGCTTTATGTTGGGTCAACTCATTACGGGCTTCAAGCAAGATATGCCCGGTTATGTTTTCAGCACGCTGATAGGCTTTTGCCTCGTATTCGCCTATAGATTACTAGGAGCCGGATGGTTGATCATGAAGTCCGAAGGTGATTTGCAGTTGCGCGCAGTTGCGTGGGCTAAAGGAAGTTTATTGTTAACTGCCGCGGGTGTTTTGGCTATTTCAGTCGCCACTCCTTGGGTTAGTCCGCGAATTTTTGATAAATGGTTTAGTTTTCCCAATGTGTTAATGTTGTTTCCTATCCCTGCAATGACCATGGGCTTATTTTTTGTTATTTTGCGTAGTCTGTCACGACTGCCAACAAGATTAGTGCAGGGAAATCAGTATGGGGTAGCGGTGCCGTTTGCTGCCACCGTAGGTGTGTTTCTTCTCTCTTTTTATGGTTTGGCCTACAGCTTATTTCCTTGGCTGGTAATCGATAAACTTAATATCTGGCAGGCTGCAAGTTCGGTAGAGGCTCTGATGGTAATTTTTTATGGAGTCGTGGTTGTATTCCCCGTCATTATTGGCTATACAGTCTATGCCTATCGCGTATTTTGGGGAAAATCTACCGAGCTGAGTTATTGAATTTTTAGCCTATGCGGCAAACAGTTCATTGAGGTCTGAACCCAAAGAGTGAACTGTTTTAATAAAAAAATGTTTCGCAATCGATTGGCTATTACTAACTACATGCCCTGCATGAGGCCGCGTTGCATAGCTGCGCTTGCATGCTGAAAATCATGCGATCAATCAGCACTGCATTAAATCTCGATTTTTGTTCCTAACTCGACGACACGGTTGGGTGGAATTTTATAAAAATCCGATGGCTTTGCAGCATTCTGCAGCATCCATGCAAACAACCGTTCCCTCCACAAAGCCATGCCGGGCAAGTTACTTGGAATGATAGTGTCTCGTGCTAAGAAAAACGTAGTGTCTTCAAGAACTAGGGGATCACGAATAAAAGGGGCGATCTGATGTAACACCTCAGTTACATCAGGCATTTCTTTGAACCCATATACGGCTCGTGCAAGAAAAATATGGTTGCCCATATCCGTCACCGACAGACGGTCGGTCTCGCTAACATAAGGCACATCCCAAATAGAGAGTTTAAGGAAGATGACTCTTTCATGGAGGATGCGGTTATGTTTTAAATTATGCAAAAGAGCGATGGGTACAAAATCAATGTGAGGTGTTAAAAAAACGGCAGTGCCCCCTACTCTGAGCGGCGGGTGGGCGATAAGGGAGCTGACAAAATCGTTGATGTGTATCGCATCAACTGCTAAGCGATCGCGCAATAGCCAGCGGCCCTTGTACCAGGTGGTCAGCATAACGAAGCAAATAGCGCCGAGCACCATCGGATACCAACCACCATCTTTTACTTTCATTAAATTGGCTGTCCAAAATGAAAAATCTACAGCGAAAAAAAGTGAGATAAAACAGGTAATCACGAAGGGATGTATTTTCCATTCATTGCGCATGATTACTGCCAGCATGGCTGTTGTAATAAGCATCGTTGTGGTGACTGAGATGCCATAAGCCGCTGCCAGATTCCCAGATTCACGAAACTGGAACACAGTAAATAGTACGAGTATTAGTAGGCTCCAATTTACCGTTGGCATATAAATCTGGCCGCGCTCTGTGTCTGACGTATGTAAGATAACCATACGCGGTAAAAAACCTAACAAAATCCCCTGGCTGGCAAGCGAAAAGGCTCCGGATATAACTGCT
>JAULVH010000297.1:6385-9800 GCA_032111105.1 Burkholderiaceae bacterium
CGGTAGCCGCTGTTGCCAAAGCTATCATCGGAATGATCGCCCATTCAGGCAGCATCATGAAGAAAGGATTACCAATGCCATCTGGATTGTTTATTAAGAAGGCCGCTTGCCCAAAGTAGTTGAGCAACAGGCTGGGTAAAGCAATGAACAACCAAGCTAATCTGACTGGTTTTTTGCCAAAGTGACCCATGTCGAGATACAAAGCTTCCACACCTGTTACGACAAGTACGACTGAGCCCATAACTATGTAGGCGAGTAATATATTTTCTCGAACGAAGTTAAACGCATACACCGGAGAAATCGCCAGGAGCACGGTAGGACCTTGAAGAATGTTATACATTCCTCCAGCAGCAAGCGCAGAAAACCAAAGCAGCATGATGGGACCAAATAGTTTGCCAACGACGGCAGTGCCGTAGCGCTGCACACTGAACAACGCAATAATAATGACAACGGTGAGTGGAATTACAAATCGTTTTAAATCGGGGTGAATAACTTCAAGACCTTCAACGGCCGATAACACAGAGATGGCGGGTGTAATAACAGATTCACCCAGTAGCATGCAGGCACCCAGTGCCCCCAGCATGAGTAAAAATGAAAATCGCCTTGGCTTTGTTCGAGCTGATCGAAGTGCAATCGCCATCAACGACAACACACCACCTTCGCCATGATTGTCTGCACGGAGTACAAACATGACGTACTTAAGGGTCACTACTAAGGTCAGCGACCAAAAAATTTGAGAGATGATTCCTAATACGGCAGCGTGTGAGTAGGGTATGCCATGCTCAGGTGCAAAGCATTCTTTCAACGCGTAGAGCGGACTTGTACCAATATCACCGAACACCACACCAATAGCTGCCAGCGTTAAAACAGCTGTTGAACTGTGATGGTGTTTTGCATCCGGGTTCAATCGAATCGGTTGCATTAGGGGTGTTTCTGAGAACTCGGGATTGCTGATAGCCATACTGCCTTTCGTGATTCGCCCCGTGTTAGCGTTATGTGGCGAATAGGAATCGATATTGGGTATTACATGGAACGCAGTGCCGAGTTCTGCAGTAAAACTCACTGTTCTTTACCAAATCTATTTAAAGGTGCGCGGTATGCTTGAGATCCGGAGTCACGAGTGCCTTTTATAAAACCCTGCTCATTGTTATACGAATTGACGATCAGTCGATCCTTGAGGCTGCTACCGTCTGAACGGTGTAAAGTTACACAAGTTAAATTATCCTCAGATTATCTGGCAGGGGCAAGCGGCAAGAATCGAAATAACCATTTTGCAAATAATCTATCCGACAGAGCCTTAATATACTGATTAGCGCTTAGTAGGATGATTATTCGATATAGATATTTGGGGATATGCTGAATTATTGTGAATTTTAGTTAGTAAGCATAGCCGAAAGAGGCAAGGGGAACATGATTACTGCGATGAATTGGCGCTGCTGTTTTTAGTGACAAAGGTTTGTTTTGTGGCAATGCGAGTAGTTAGCTGTTTTTTTGATTCAAAAGACACCGGTTAGACAATTTAAAAAATAGTTAGAAATGACTTTGATTCCTACATCAGATTTTTTTATGAATTTCATGAGATCCGTATTTTTTCTTGCGACTTTATTTCTTCTATTCGTTCCGCAATTCTCGCGCTCGGAAACAGCGGCTTCGGCTGCATCACAGTGTCAGTATGAAGCTCTGCAATCAGGACACCCTGATGGAATATTGAAGCAATACTGCAATCGTCAAATTGCCAAAATCATGGGATGGCAAGGCGCTTCGTGGTTGGACAGATCAGAGCGCGAGCGTGAAGAGAGAACTGATCTGCTTATCGATGCGCTGAAACTCAAGCCCGGTATGGTCGTAGGTGACATAGGCGCGGGAACCGGCCGACTTAGTATGTTGATGCTAGATCGTATTAAGCCAGAGGGGCAGATGTGGGCTGTTGATGTTCAGTCTGAAATGGTCTTGCGACTCAAAGAGAGCGCACAAAAATACACTAAGCATCAATTTGAAGTAAGGCAGGCCACAGCCCTTACACCTAACTTGCCGGGTGCAATCTTAGATATGGCTGTTATGGTGGATGTGTACCATGAGCTCGAATTTCCGCGAGAATTTCTCGAGGCCTTAATGCAGTCGGTAAAGCCAGGTGGAACGATTGTATTTGTTGAATACAGAGCCGGCGATCCAAAAGTACCTATCAAACGATTACACACAATGACTGTGGCTCAGGTAAAAAAAGAAGCGAATGATGTGGGCTTGGTTTTTGAAAAAGTTGTCACTGATTTGCCTTGGCAAGATGTGATGTTTTTTCGTAAGCCTCTCAACGCAAAAAAATAAATTCAAACGTTTATGCTCGATTGGTTCAAGTAAATACCATTCATTCGCAAGGTACCTGCTGAACTTCTATGCCTCAGGCAGGCATTGATCGCTGGAATGGCGCAACATCTTTCAACGGTAGTACAGACATCTGCCCGACATAAAGTTTCTAAATCACTACGATATTAATTTTATTATCATATCGACATAGCCTTACTATGTTTCGGCTGAAAAACAGCTAATTGTCTTGACTAATTTAACTTCAACTGCAACTCTTATAGCGTCGATCTTTTTGGTTGACCGACTCTCGCATGACAAAACGCTTTAAAAAAACCATTTAAATAAAGCATGCAGCCTGGAGGAGACAGTATGATAAACAAAGCAATTGCGATTCTGGCATTTCTATTGGTAGGTTCAGTACACGCGCAAGCGATGAAAGGTCCCGTTGATGATTCTGCACTAAGCTGGGATCCACCCAAATGGGGTCGAGGTGACCGTGCAGGTAGCGCAAACCATACTAAAAACCCAGCAAATATTGCCAAAGCTTTAGCGACGATTAAGAAAAATAAATCGATCACTATCGGTAAGTATTATCACAGCGAAGCACCTGGATTCGGTCCGCGTAAGTGGAATATGTGGATACCGGGTACTCCAACCGGTGGACCGTTCGGTAAGAATGCTCTTATTTATCACGATGAGCTGGTAACAACGCAGATTGGTCAGATTCAAACTCAGTTTGATGGCCCAGGACATATCGGCGTGAATACCTCCAAGGGTCCGGTGATGTACAACGGCGTGATGATGTGGGATGCCTATGAGCGTGGTGCCGGTGGACAGGTAGTGGGTATGGGTCCACTCGGTGTAGAGCATGTGGGTGAACTGGGATTTGTTTGCCGAATTATCGTGCTTGATGCTGTAGCTTACCGACAGTCGCAAGGTAAATTATCTAAGGCCGCAGATATGCTGCCTATACCTAAGAAGCCGGGTGATATAGGCATTGTGACAGCCGATGATGTTAAGGCTATGGTGAAAGCGCAAGGCCTAAAAGAAATCGGAGCGGGTGATTGCGTTGCGCTGCATACCGGTCAGGGCAATACATGGGGTAATGCGCGCT
>JAULVH010000297.1:9810-10224 GCA_032111105.1 Burkholderiaceae bacterium
ATTAACCTCAGAGCAGCGCGCTGCAGCTCGTGCAATTTTTGCGGAGGGTGAGCCTGGGTTTGGTATTAGCGCATGTAAATACTTTGCTGAACGTGATATAGCCATGACTATGGGCGATACATCAGCCAATGATGCACAACCTGGTAATGAAGAAGAAGGTTATGCCGTACCTTGCCATACAGCCATACAGACACGTCATGGTATTTGGAATCTTGAGAATGTCGATACCGAGTCTATGATTAAAGCGGGTGCAATGGAAGGGGCCTTTATTTGGGCGCCACTGAAAATTATTGGTGGTACAGGATCGCCAGGTAATCCTATGGTGCTTTACTAAAATAGTATCGCCTTTTTAATTGACCGGCATTACCTGGTGGGGTAATGCCGGTTTTTTTATGCGCAGTTTAGTGTTTAAGT
>JAULVH010000298.1:0-2196 GCA_032111105.1 Burkholderiaceae bacterium
CAAGCGATACGGATCTTCCAGATTATCCAAGCGCTCGGCCGTGGCTTCGTCGCGGCTATCAGCAATGAAGCGATACGCCTGCAACAGACCCGCTGGACCCACAAATTTATCGGGGTTCCACCAGAACGATGGGCACGACGTGGAGCAGCAAGCGCACAAGATGCACTCGTACAGTCCGTCTAGCTCTTCACGCTCTGCAGGCATTTGCAGACGTTCTTTTTCTGGCGGTATGGTGGTGTTCACCAGGTAGGGCTTGATCGAATGGTATTGCTTGAAGAAGTTCGTCATATCGACGATTAAATCTCTAATGACCGGCAAACCAGGCAGCGGACGCAGCACAATCGGTTCGGTCAATTCATTGAGATTGGTAGTACAAGCAAGGCCATTTTTACCATTGATATTCATTGCATCGGAGCCGCACACGCCTTCACGGCAAGAGCGGCGCAACGCGAGCGAATCATCAACGTCAGCTTTAATACGCTGCAGCGCATCGAGCAACATCTTGTCGGTATCCTGCAGCGTGACCGTGAGGTCTTGCATGTAGGGTTTTGCGTCCCTATCTGGGTCGTAACGATAAATCTGGAATTTGACAGTACGAGTCATAATTTTTTCCGAGCTTAGAAGGTACGTGCCTTGGGTTTAAATGTTTCAACAGTCAGTGGTTTAGTCACTACTGGCTTGTAGTCGAGTCGATTACCTTCGGAGAACCACAACGAGTGTTTCATCCAGTTTTCATCGTCACGTTTTTCGTGATCACGGTGCGCGTGTGCGCCGCGTGATTCTGTTCGTGCTGCTGCTGAGACGATGGTGGCTTTCGCGGTTTCAATCAGGTTATCAAGCTCAAGTGCTTCGACGCGCGCTGTGTTGAACACTTTGGATTTATCTTTAAACGATACGTGCTTACGACGCTCATCAAGATCCATGATGTGTTTAACGCCTTGGTCTAGCAGCTCTTGTGTGCGGAACACGCTGCAATAGTGCTGCATAGTTTTACGAATATCGTTAGCAACGTCTTGTACTCGCTCAGCCCCTGTGGAAGCTTCCAGGTGCGCTAAACGCGACAGTGCAAAGTCGGTGCCATCTGCGGGCATAGCCTTGTGATGCTGCTCTTTGAGCTTGCTTGCCACAATGTGGTTACCTGCTGCTCGGCCAAAGACCAACAAATCAAGTAAGGAATTTGTACCCAGGCGATTTGCACCATGCACAGATACGCAGGCACATTCACCAATGGCATACAAACCGCGTACGATTTCTTGACCGCCGTTTTTAGGGGCAACTACCTGACCATGTATGTTGGTCGGAATGCCGCCCATCTGATAGTGAATCGTCGGCACCACTGGAATCGGCTCACGGGTTGCATCGACGTTGGCAAACTTTTGGCCGATTTCAAGAATCGATGGCAGACGCTTGCGTATGGTGTCAGCACCTATATGACGAAGATCGAGTAAGACGTGATCTTTTTTCGGGCCACAACCACGACCTTCTTTAATTTCCTGATCCATAGAGCGTGAAATAAAATCACGCGGGGCAAGGTCTTTCAGCGTAGGTGCGTAACGCTCCATGAAGCGCTCACCTTCGCTATTGATCAATATTCCACCCTCACCACGTACACCTTCGGTGATCAATACACCAGCACCTGAAACGCCGGTTGGGTGGAACTGCCAGAATTCCATGTCTTCAAGTGGCAAGCCTGCACGAGCGGCCATGCCCATACCGTCACCGGTATTGATAAATGCATTCGTCGATGCGGCCCAAATACGGCCAGCGCCGCCGGTGGCAAACACGGTGGTTTTGGCCTCAAACATCATGACCTCACCGGTTTCCATTTCCAGCGCAACGACACCGATCACATCGCCATCGGCATCACGTACGATGTCAATCGCCATCCACTCAACGAAAAAATGTGTCTTGGCTTGTACGTTGCGTTGGTAGAGCGTATGCAGCATGGCATGACCAGTTCGGTCGGCTGCTGCGCACGCACGTTGAACAGGTTTTTCACCAAAATTAGCTGTGTGTCCGCCGAATGGGCGCTGATAAATCGTGCCATCGGGATTACGATCGAATGGCATACCCAAATGCTCAAGCTCATAAACTACTTTGGGTGCTTCGCGACACATGAATTCGATCGCATCCTGGTCGCCAAGGTAATCACTACCTTTGACGGTATCAAACATATGCCAGTACCAATTGTCTTCT
>JAULVH010000299.1:0-2426 GCA_032111105.1 Burkholderiaceae bacterium
CCCCAAAACCCCAAAACCCCGTAGAGTAGATATTATTTTGCGGGATATGCGATCATTTGGGCATATGGATAGAATTGATGGATTGGCTTAGCGCATCCTCGTAGTCACGTTGGACCCAGCTTTCAGCGCGTGATGTCACTTTTTGGCATTTGTTTTCTTACTTCACAATCATGAAGTGGAGCATTGGCACCTGCACGAATACTGCAAGGATGAAGTAGCAATTAAACATGATATTTGCAACTCCAGGGTACCTCGCCAGCAGAATCATATCGATCAAAATCAAACAAAACCCAAGTATGGCTAGTCCCATATTTATTAATGACATTTTAGCGTGACTTTTCTTGTCAAGGCTTGAATCAAATTCCTCACTATGAACAGAATGCGTGTCAGTTAGTTCCTGTTTGTTGTTTAGGAAGTGCTTGTAAAAATCGATGATCTTGATCACTTGCACAAGCGCACAAAGGCCGTAGACGAAATAATTAATCCCTCTTAGTGTCTGCATGTCGTGGAAGAACGCGAAAAGGCCTGCGTTGGTCGGATCAGTCCAGCTTGTGGCAGACATCATTGAGATGCCGATGTAAATCCACGCTAGAATAGTCATGACGAAAAAAGCGAGAATGATCACTATTGTAGCTTTCTTGTCGGTTAGGGCGGTACCCATGTGAGAATCTTTGTCTGAAAATTTCTCCTGGGCGCCAAGCGCGTAATGAAGTAACATCTGTGTTGAGTTGACGCAGAGAATCAACAAGTAAATGTCAGCAGCCTCGACGTCCCAGACACTTACATTTTGGCTTTCCCCAAAAAGCATAATGACAGTCGCTAAGAGGACATAGGCGAGTTCAAACCACATTACTTTGCGCAAAAGAATCTGGCCGGAGTGGAGGAAATGCAAGCAGTCTTTTTGGACATGCCAAAAGTAAAAAGATAGGGGCAGCATTACCAAACAAGTCAGTGCCAAAAGTGCAAAAATTATACCGGTTTAGAGGTTGTCAGAAGTGATCAGGAGATTTGGGATTGTGGGTTCGGCTTAAATTCCGAGAACGCCGACGCCATCTTCAACGGCGATCCAACCGAAGCCATTTATGCCCCAGCCGCCACCCTAGCTATTTTTGATGGTAAAGTAGTTGTTTGTAGAATTGTAAGCAACAACGAGGACGGCATAGTTCACATCGGTGCCGCAGCCACTTGAGCTATCCAGGATTCCCTCTCTGTAAAATATAAAATCAAGGCAGCTGGCATCAATTGCTGCTGCAACAGGTCCTAGCCTCAATGCGGCTATTAACTGGTTCGGGCTGTCATTTTTCACAAATTAAACTCCTTAGGCAGATACGCGTCCAAGCGAAGCATTGTATGTGCATGCATCTGCAGTATCATCATTACGCTGCCTGTATGGATAGTCAGACAAGAGTTGTAGTGGGTGTTAAGTCGTGTAGAGCATCGATGTGTAGGTATTGCCTCCGTCGCATCCGCTATTGTAGTAGTCAGCTCCTGCACAGCTAATAAGCTGCTGCATCGAAAGTTCGTATAGATCACCTTCCTTTATTTTATAAGCGCTAGCGATCGCATCAGCTGTTGCAAAGGCCCAAGATGCTGAGCATACGCCTTAGTTAAATACAGGGTTAACAGCTCCCTTAGCTATCCAATCAATAGTCTTGCCGTAGCCTGCTTTTAACATGAAAGGTTTCTGCTCGATCAGTTACATTTTGGGGCGATTCGTGATACTCATTTCACTTTTGATTTTCTTAATGGACTTGAAGTTGTTCATAGCCTTTTTTTCGTCAATAGACCAGTCCGAGAATTAGTTATGCGCGACTGTCCAGCCTTTATTTTGCGAATTTCTTTCTTTGATGAAGGCGTCTGTCTCGAGGTAAAGTTTCTATCTCATTTAGAACTCAGTAGAGTCTGTGTAGCTTTTACCATGTTTGGTCAGATAGGCTAAATAGTCACTGTTTTGGGCGAATTTTATTGCCAGAGTTGTGACGGGCAATAAGAATAAAAGCATTTTCAGTTGGATCATATTGGGAATAAAAATAAATTATTAATTCTTACATAATTATGGAAGTAGACGCGCAGTCCCAACCCAATAGCTCTAAAATTACATACACTGTCTAAATTCCGTTCGCTTGCGAAAAATATGCTGAGACAGCGATGCGCACTATCGGCGTTGAGCCTGCTTTCTCCGACGGCAAGAATAAACGCACCTCAATCACGAGAACTATGGAAGTCCAGGTCCTAGAAGACGGTATAGCATACTTAGTGGTTAATTTTCAGTGCAATAACTAAGATGTCAACTCGATGCGCACGTGTGCCTCTTCTTTTTTCACCAATATGATGCTAGTCTGCGAAACGATGGCAGAGTTCGGCACCTGATTGCAATTTATTACTCACCTTTAAATTCACTCGACGGGGGTTTTGGGGTTTTGGGG
>JAULVH010000300.1:0-12771 GCA_032111105.1 Burkholderiaceae bacterium
ACAACCATTAAATCATCAGGCCGATGTATCGCTCTCACTGGATGACATTGAAGCCGCCAGTAAACCCGATGATGCGCATTTCGCACGTACTCGCTTACTCACTTTAGAAAATACGCTGGGCGGCAAGCTCATGCCTATTTCATACATACAGCAGGCTACGCAATTTGCACATAGCCGGGGCTTATCTACTCACTTGGATGGCGCACGTTTGTTTAACGCGGCCGTAGCGCAGGCAACTCTGAATGGAACCGATCCCCGCGCAGAAGCAAAAACTATAGCGGCATGCTTTGATAGTGTCTCAGTGTGCTTTAGTAAAGGTCTGGGTACCCCTGTAGGATCGGCTTTGTGCGGATCTAAAGAATTTATTTATCGCGCGCATCGGGTACGCAAAATGGCTGGTGGTGGTATGCGTCAAGGTGGCTTGCTTGCAGCAGCGGCTAGCTATGCGCTGGATAATCATATCGACAGGCTGGCAGAAGATCATGCCTTAATGCGAGAACTGGCATCGGGTATCAGTGATATTCCAGGTGTACATATAGAATCGCCGCAGACGAATATTTTATTTGTCGAGCTCAGTGGTTCAGCACGCGAGCGTGCGTCGGGTTTACTGGATTATTTGCGCACCCGCGGCATACTGACCACGGGTTTATATCGCCTGCGTTTTGTAACGCACTTAGATGTTGATGCAGCAGGTGTTGAGCAAGCAATACAGGCAATTCGTGACTACTTTACGAGCTGAGATTCATCATCGATTGCTGTGTTGCAGATTCATAGCCAACCAAGACGACGGAATCGCCAATACAAGATACCCACAATCGACCCAATAACACCCAGGGCCATAGGGTAGCCATATTTCCATTTGAGTTCGGGCATGAATTCAAAGTTCATCCCCCATATACCAGCGAGTGCAGTGGATACGGCAAAAATCGCGGCCCAAGCGGCTAGACGCTTAGTGACTTCCGACTCTTCAATCGTAACCAACGATAGGTTCACTTGAATGGCCGTTGTAATGGTGTCACGAATGGTGTCGAGCGCGCCATTGATGCGCGCCAGGTGATCATGCACATCACGAAAATAGTTTTGGCTGCTCATGCACACCGCTGGGACGCGTCCACCATGTAATTTTCCAACCACTTCAAGTAAGGGCACGACTGCGTGGCGCAGCATGGATGACCGATGTTTTAGTGCATACAGTCGTTCAATATTCCAACGAGCAGAACCGCGCTCGAAAATTTGAGCTTCCACGTCTTCCAAATCCGATTCGAGTGCCTCAACCAGCGGAAAATAACGATCAACGACCGCATCCATTAAGGCATAAGAGACAAATCCCGAACCTAATTTGAGTAACTCCGGCTCGCGTTCGCAACGCTCACGCACACCTAAAAAATCTTGTTTGCTGCCATTGCGAACAGACAATACAAAATTGGGGCCGACAAAAATAGCCACTTCACCCACCAGTATTTCATCCTGATGCATCTCTAATAAGTGCATCACAACAAAAACAATATCGCCGTATTCTTCAATTTTTGGACGTTGATGGCCGTGTGTCGCATCTTCAATCGCCAGCGGATGCAGGTCAAATTCTTCCTGCATTTGCGTCATCTCTGCCAGTGACGCATCGCGCAAGGCGACCCAGGTTAAACAGCCAGGCTTAGCTAGCCAATTGCTGATATCTTCAACGGGGATGTCTGCTAGTTTTTGACCTTCTTGGTACACCGCACAATTGATAAGCATCAGGTCACACCTTTGACAAATTCGAAACAAGAATTCCCTAGACTATAGAACAACTCAGCCTAATTCTATGAAGTCGTTACCAAATAGACAGTAGTCGGAGCCTAGGTTTGTTGGACTCTTTTGTATGAATTCCTCAGACATCGCTAAAATACGGGTTGATCTGGCCTAAATGGCACAACAGCTCAAGCGGCTGTTCCATATCATTATAAATTTTGGAGACGACATGGCAAGCGATATCGAGATCGCGCAAAAGGCGACGATGAAGCGAATTACTGAGGTGGCGTCACATCTTGGTATAGCTGATGAACACCTTGAGCCTTACGGCCATTACAAGGCAAAAATCTCTCTGGATTATGTTGACTCCCTAAAAAACAAAGCAAATGGGAAGTTGATACTGGTGACGGCTATAAGTCCTACGCCTGCCGGTGAAGGCAAAACCACTACCACCGTAGGTTTAGGCGATGCACTCAATCGTATCGGTAAAAAAACAGTGATATGCCTGCGCGAGCCATCACTGGGTCCGGTGTTTGGTGTGAAGGGCGGCGCAGCTGGCGGAGGCTATGCGCAGATCGTGCCCATGGAAGATATCAATCTTCATTTCACGGGTGATTTTTCTGCAATAGCGCTGGCGAATAATTTATTGGCTGCGATGATAGATAACCACATTCATCACGGGAATACACTCGACATTGATCCGCGTCGTATTACCTGGAAACGTGTGGTCGATATGAATGATCGTGCATTGCGCGATATCGTGGTGGGTATGGGCGGCACCGCTAACGGATTTGTGCGCGAAGATGGATTTGATATTGTGGTTGCCTCCGAAGTGATGGCCATTTTTTGTCTGGCAACATCAGTTCAAGATTTGAAAAAACGGTTGGGCGATATTGTTATCGGTTATACCCGCGATCAAAAGCCCGTTCATGCACGTGACTTAAATGCACATGGTGCAATGACCGTTTTGCTGAAAGAAGCACTCAAACCTAATTTGGTTCAAACACTAGAAAACAATCCTGCGTTTGTGCATGGCGGCCCGTTTGCAAATATTGCGCACGGATGCAACTCAGTGATTGCGACGCAAAGCGCCTTGAAATTAGGTGAGTATGTTGTGACCGAGGCCGGCTTTGGTGCTGATCTGGGTGCAGAAAAATTCATTGACATTAAATGCCGCAAAACAGGCCTTAAACCGTCAGCATGTGTGCTGGTGGCGACTATACGTGCGCTCAAATATCACGGTGGAAAAGACGTTAAGGAGCTCAACGGCGAAGATCTCACTGCACTACAAAAGGGCTTGGTAAATTTAGAGCGGCATGTTGAAAATGTCACTAAACATTATGGATTGCCCTGCGTAGTTTCTATTAATCGCTTTACCTTTGATACCGAGGCTGAAATTGCTTTGGTGACCGATCGCATGAAAGCGCTGGGAGTCAATGTGGTGTTGGCTGAGCACTGGGCCAAGGGCGGTGCTGGTGCCGAAGCACTGGCGCATGAAGTAGTGCGCCTGTCTGAGCAAGCCAATGGCATGACTTATGTGTATGAGGATAGCGATACTCTGCTGGAGAAAATGAAAAAGGTTGCCACCAAAATTTATGGTGCTGCCGATGTCAGTGCTTCTGCCAAAGTTAAACAGCAGCTTAAGACGTGGGAAGAGGCTGGTTATGGAAACTATCCCATTTGCGTAGCCAAGACCCAATCATCCTTTAGTGCTGATGCGACGTTGCGTGGCGCGCCCAGCGGCCATACGGTGAATGTGCGCGAGGTCAGACTTTCTGCCGGTGATCAATTTATTGTGATGATTTGTGGCGATATTATGACTATGCCTGGTTTACCTAAGGTACCCAGCGCAGAAAAGATTGATGTGGATGATAATGGCAAGATTGTTGGGTTGTTCTAATTGCAGCAGGTTTTATTCACAAAGTTAACAGGAGTAACTATGAAATTTTTTTCATCGTCAGTCATGGCATTATTGCTGAGTTGTTCTGGTGTGGCGTTTGCTCAGTCGGTAGATTTTGTAGAACCTAAAAACGGCGCGACTGTTGCGACGACCTTTAAAGTTAAATTTGCGGTGGACGGCATGACGGTGGCTCCCGCAGGTGAACTCAATCCGGGTACGGGTCATCACCATCTATTAATTAATACCGCTGATATAGATGAAAATGTTTCTATTCCTATGGATGAAAAGCATAGGCACTTCGGTAAAGGACAAACCGAAACAGAAATCACTCTTCCACCAGGTAAGCATAAATTAACTATGCAATTTGCCGACGGCGCGCACCGTTCCTATGGCGCTAAATTTCGTAAAACGATAGAAGTTGAAGTCAAGTAGTAGAGAATCATCAGGCGGGAGCGCTAGTCGTTCCCGCTGAATCGGTTCGCTTAATTTGTGAGTGCTTAGTTTATAGCCGCTCAGTTGATGGTTACTTCTAAGCGTGACAGTTGAGCACATGATCATTGCGTAATCCGTCACGATCTAAGCGTTCATTTAAACCATGTAATTGACGGTACTGCCCAGATATTTGGACTCTGAATCTGCGGCTTTGCTTTTTGTGCGAGTGGCCGGCTCGTACAGCTCTGCCTGGGTGCTGGCAGCAGAGGGTTTTTCTTTAGGCTTTTGCTGAGTCGCCTCAAAGGCTTGTTTTGTAATGTTTTCAGGTAGTCGCGTAGCGATTTTTTCTTTGGGTTTGTCAGGCACAGCCTCCGCACTGCGGCTCATCGTTTGAGGTCCGGAGCTGCGCTTGGCCATGCGGAGATTGTCCGCAGAGTAGGAAGAGATGGTGGCGTACGCGTTGATCTTGTCCATGCCATGTTCCGCTAAAGGTAACTGCAGGCTCACTATTTATCATGCTATCGATACTAGTTTAAGCTAAATTCCAGCCTGCCACTGATTTGCTAAAAAACCAGTCGTCTACCCCCTGATCTGCTTATCACTGCTACGCACTGTTACGCTCAGCTGCGCTGGCTCGCCAAAAAATGCACCCTACAATTCGCCCCACAATTGACCCTACAATAGACTCGAATTCGATAGCTGCCTAAACCATGCGCTTGTGCTGTCGATAATTCGTTGAGTCACTCTGCATTTAATCGATGAAAAAAATCCTGATACTGTTGCTGATGATACTAGCGGCCCCAGCCTATGCTGAGTGGAAGCTATTGATCGTTACGCTACCTATGGATACGTATTACGTCGATCCAGCGACCAAAACATCGGGGGACAAACCGCGTGTGACGACCATGATCAACGGCCGCAGTCAGGAAACTCGGACGTCCAATAAAGTGGTGTGGGAAGCCGATTGCAAAAAGAAGCGCGTGCGTGCGCTCTCTCGCATTCGTTATCAGAAACGGTATTTTCAGGGCAAAGTTTTATTCACGGATCCCTACCCGGGTGACCCGGTTTATCCTTTGCCTAACAGTCCTACCGAAAAACTGTTTGTCTATCTTTGCGGTTTCAAACCTTACCCCCACACTCCACGCTGATGCAGCGGGTGATATGCAGAGCTTAGTTGTTGGGCTTAGTTGCTGGGCTTAGTTACGGCGATTAGTTACTGGCCTTCGTTCTGTTTCATGCATTCTTCAAAGCGTCTGTCTTTGGATCCTACAGAGCCGTATCGGCGATTCTGACTTTTAAAAATCCAGTCTATTTCTGCGTACCAGGATTCGAGCACGGTTTTATCCAATTGACGTTGATTGGCGACTTGCCGTGCATTGTCTTTGATCTGGTTTTTGGTAAAGCCTTTTTTGCGTTCATCGGCAAAGGCTTCGGTGTTGGTAGACATGGAATCACACATACGGCGCACATCAGCGCGAGCAGGGTGTAAGACGCACAAAAAAAACATAAGAATCAGGATACGCATGCCAGGGCCTCTGAGGGTTACAGCGGTTAGTTAATTTTTTAGACTCAATATCATCGACAGATAGTGCGATTAGCTTTAGGCCAAATCATTTCAGATTGAAATCACACCGTCGCTCTGCGGGATAAGGCTGGTTAAAAATAACCATAACAACAACTAAGAGCGTGCGATGGCATTCAATAATTCCATAAAAATGGAAGTCGTTTATAACGGACACGGGTCGCGCCAGCGGCTGGGGGTGAGCCGTTCCTGATACACTTGCGGGATGCGCCGATTCATTGCTTTTTTGCTGATTTCACTCATGGCACTCCAGACTAGCTGGGCTGCGGTGACGACTTATTGCCAGCACGAGCAGGGCGCCGCCGCGCGCCATGTGGGCCATCATGAGCATCAGCATCATGACAAAACACTCGTTAGCGCCGCCGAAAAAGATATTCAGCACGCTACACCTACTGCTAACGTTGATCTGGATTGCAGTTTTTGTCATGCGGGTTGTATTCTGGCCCTGCTGCTCGATTTGGATGTGGACCTGGTATCGATTGCCACGGCAGACCTATCCTACAGCGTGGTGCTGCATCCTCCCTCCGTACCCATCGATCCCCCCGAACGACCTAACTGGTCGTAACTACTTTCTTATCTGGTCAGCCCCCGCGGGTGCACACCGGATTGTTGGTGCTCAAAGGATTTCGTTATGAAAGCCTTAGGTAGCTTCAGTTTGGTTCACTAAATACCGAGCATGCGGCATCCTGCCGAACTGACCGTCGTGATACGCGATTGGAGAGTGTGATGTCCGTTCATCAAGAAGTTAATCACCGTCATAGAAGCTGCCAGCACCTTATGCGACACCTGATGCTTTACCTGTTGTTGAGTATGTCGTCTATTGCGACCGCCCAAACTTCGGCTACCTCGTTAATCGACTCGTTAGTCAACGAGCGCGGTGCAGCGTCACTTGCTGAGCCTGAACAAGCACTAAGCCTGGAATCGGCTATACGCCTGGCATTAGAGAGTAATCCCGCTCTGGCAGCTGCCCGTCGCGAAATCGAAGCTACCGAGGGTCAAATTCTGCAAGGATCGTTACGACCTAATCCAGAGTTTGTTTATCAGGCAGACGACACGCGCAGCATTGCAAGAACCAGTACGGCGCAGATCGATGTGCCTCTGGAGATGGGTGACAAACGACGTGCACGCGTGGATGCTGCATTACGCAACAGAAGTGTTGCGGTGTCTGAACTGACAGCGCGCCAGCTAAAGATACGCGCATTAACGATGGGTGCATTTTTTGAGGTACTCGCCGCGCAAGAACTAACGGTGTTAGCCCGCGATACTTTGGTACTGGCAATGCGAGCATCTGACATTGCAGGTAAGCGTGTAGCCGCAGGAAAGATCTCGCCAGTAGAGGAGGTCAAAGCGCGTGTAGCAGAAGCCGGAGTGCGCTTGTCGCTTACGCAAGCAGAGAGTGAATTACGAAATGCGCGGCGACGATTGAGCAGTTTGTGGGGAAATCCTGCACCCCGTTTTACCGAGGTGGTGGGTGAAGTCGATCGACTGGCTGATCTGCCTAAGCGAGAGGAAGTACAAAATCGTTTGGCTAGCTCTCCCCTGCTGGAGCGTGCGCAGCAAGAAGTAGAACGGCGCAAATCACTCGTCACTGTTGAGCAATCTAAAACGATTCCAGATATTACCTTTAGCTTAGGTATGAAGCGACGTGAAGATGTCGCCCGCGATCAAGTGCTGGTGGGCGTGTCAGTGCCCATGCCTTTGTTTAATCGTAATCAAGGTAATTTATTAGAAGCTCTTAAGCGCGAAGATAAAGCGCGTGATGAATTACTGGCCACGCGATTGACGCTTTACGGTGACGCACTTCAACTGCTAGAACGTATTAGTGCGCGCCGTGATGAAACAGAGCTTCTGAAAAATTCCTTATTACCTGGCGCAAAGTGGGCGTATGAGGCGGCTACGATAGGTTTTGAAAATGGAAAATTTAGTTTTCTGGAAGTGCTGGATGCGCAACGTACGTATTTCAATGCGAAGTCCCAGTATTTAAATGCGCTCTTGGCATTTCATACCGCAGTCACCGATTTGGAAAGTTTGCTCGGCGGAGTCGCGGGCGTATCGGCAACATCATCAGCGAAAGAATAAGTATGAATAGTCAATTTAACGATGCTAGAAAAGGTATAGGCCGCGGGCAGTGGTTGGTTATTATTGCGGTTGTGCTAGTTGGGTCTTTGTTAGCGTTTTTACTGCTTACTACGCAAAAGCAGACCACGACCAACCCTGCAGATGATGATGGCCCGAGACCTGCTGCTATGCCGGCCACTACGGCTAACACCCCACCAAAAGAGGCCAATAAAATTGTGATGGATGAGGCTCAAATCAAGGCCAGTGAAATTCACGTTGCGAGTGCAGGCCCTATGGCAATTGCTACCGTACTGCAGTTTCCGGGTGAAATACAGATTAACGATGATCGTACTGTCCATGTCGTACCACGCGTACCTGGCGTTGCTGAAGCGGTGTTGGTAAGTACGGGTCAGTCTGTAAAAAAGGGGCAGCCACTCGCCATATTTTCCAGTCAAATGATTTCAGAGCAGCGCAGTGCACTACAAACCGCGCAAAAACGATTGAGTCTGGCTACAACAATTTATCAGCGCGAAAAAACATTGTGGGAACAAAAAATCACAGCTGAACAAGATTATCTGCAAGCCTTGCAGGCACTGCGTGAAGCAGAGATCGCTGTTGATAACTCTCAGCAAAAATTATCTGCTCTTGGTGTGATAGTAAATAACACTGCCACGGCCAGCAGTCTTAATCGCTTTGAATTACGCGCTCCGTATGATGGCTTGGTGGTCGAACGAAATTTAAGTGTGGGTGAAGCCGTAAAAGAAGACACCCCTATTTTCACCATCTCGGATCTCTCTACCGTTTGGGCAGAGGTACATATACCTGCGAAAGATTTACCTCATGTGCATGTGGGTGGCAAAGTCACATTACGCGCTACTGCATTTGATGCCGAAACTACCGGCACAGTGGCTTTTCTCGGTGCGCTGGTAGGTGAGCTCACCCGCATGGCCAAGGCACGCATAGTGCTCGCCAACCCACAAGGTACGTGGCGCCCAGGCTTATTTGTTAGCGTGCAAGTCAAAGCCTCCGATGTTCAGGTGCCTATAGCGATAGCGACCGATGCCATACAGACGCTGGGAACGCAGCAAGTCGTGTTTGAGCGTACCGACACAGCGTTTATTGCGCGTCCGGTAAAGCTGGGTCTCAATGATGGCAAGCATGTACAGGTACTTGAGGGCTTAGCACCCGGTGCGCGCTACGCGGCCAAGGGTAGTTACATACTCAAATCGGAATTGTCCAAGCTGACAACCGAAGATGGCTATTAAACGGGGCCACGCACACCATGTTTGAATCACTGATACGTTTTTCTATTGCGCAGCGCATGCTGGTGTTGCTGTTATTTGTGGGCGTTGCTTTGGCAGGTATCTACAGTTACCAAAATCTTCCTATTGATGCAGTGCCCGATATTACGAACGTACAGGTGCAAATCAACACCATGTCGCCGGGTTACTCACCACTGGAAGCAGAGCAGCGAGTGACCTATCCCATAGAAACCGTCATGGCAGGTCTGCCGAATCTGCAGCAGACGCGTTCCTTGTCACGTTACGGCTTGTCGCAAGTGACTGTCATCTTTAAAGAAGGTACGGATATATTTTTTGCGCGGCAGTTAGTTAATGAGCGCATCTCGCAAGCGCGCGACAAACTGCCACCCGGGCTCACCCCCGAAATGGGACCGATTGCTACCGGTCTGGGTGAAATTTATCTTTGGACAGTCGAGGCTAACGCCGATGCTCGCAAGCCTGATGGATCGGCCTATACCGATACCGATTTACGTGAGATTCAAGATTGGGTGATTAAGCCGCAGTTGCGTAATGTGCCGGGTGTAACTGAAATAAATTCCATAGGTGGTTACGTCAAAGAATATCAAATAGCTCCCGATCCTGAGCGCTTAGCCTCCTTAGGCGTTTCGTTGGCAGATTTAGTCAGCGCTATTGATAGCAACAACCACAACCGAGGTGCGGGCTACATAGAAAAGCGGGGTGAGCAGTATCTGGTGCGCGCTCCCGGACAGTTACGTACAGTCGACGATATACGCGATGTCATCATAAAAAATTCAGCCGGCGTGCCTGTGCGCGTTCGTGATGTCGCTGAGGTGGGTATAGGACAAGAATTAAGAACAGGTGCGGCAACTGCCGACGGAAAAGAAGTTGTACTCGGTACGGTATTTATGCTGATGGGTCAAAACAGCGGCGTCGTATCGAAAGCGGTGGATCGCAAGATGGCGGAGATTAATCATAATCTTCCTAAAGGGGTTCGTATCATCACGGTGTACGACCGTACCAATTTGGTTGATAAGGCTATTCGTACTGTGCGCAACAATTTGCTCGAAGGAGCGATATTAGTCATTGTTGTGCTATTTGCTTTTCTGGGTAATTTGCGCGCTGCCATTATCACGGCTGCGGTGATTCCTTTATCCATGCTGTTTACATTTACGGGCATGGTTCATTACGAAGTCAGTGCCAATTTAATGAGTTTAGGAGCACTCGACTTTGGCATCATCATCGACGGCGCAGTGGTGATTGTAGAAAATTGCATACGTCGTTTGGCGCACTCACAGCAAACCTTAGGCCGGCCGCTGACTCAGGAAGAACGTTTTTCTGAAGTGTTTGAGGCATCCAAGGAATCACGTCGTCCGTTGTTGTTTGGTCAGTTCATCATCATGGTGGTTTATCTGCCTATCTTCGCGTTAAGTGGCGTCGAAGGAAAAATGTTTCACCCCATGGCATTTACAGTGGTTGCGGCTTTGCTGGGTGCGATTATTCTTTCTGTTACCTACGTTCCTGCGGCTGTGGCGACGTTTGTTACAGGTCGTGTACAGGAAAAAGAAAATGTGTTGATGGTGGTAGCACGACGTTGGTATGGCCCTATGTATGACTACGTTATGTCGGTTAAGCCCGTTGTGCTGAGTGTGGCGGCCGTTGTCATTGTGTTGAGTGGCTTGCTAATGACGCGACTGGGAAGTGAATTCGTACCCAATTTAAATGAAGGTGATCTCGCTTTCCAAACCATACGCGCGCCGGGGGTAAGTTTGTCTCAGGCTGTTGAGATGCAACAGCATATAGAAAGCACACTCAAGAAAAAATTTCCTGAAATAGACAGAGTATTTACTCGTATAGGTACAGCAGAAATCGCCACCGATCCCATGCCGCCTAGTTTGTCGGATGGATACATCATGTTAAAGCCTATAGATGAATGGCCCGATCCTTCTAAGAGTCGTGATCAGTTGCGTACCGAAATCAGCCAGACTGTATGGAAAATCCCTGGGAATAACTATGATTTTTCACAGCCCATACAGCTACGCTTTAATGAATTAATTTCTGGTGTGCGTAGCGATATAGCTATAAAAATTTTTGGTGATGATCTCGATACCTTGCATCGGTTAGCAGAAGAAATGGCGACGGTTTTACAGCGCGTGCCCGGTTCATCGGAAGTCAAAGTCGAGCAGACCACGGGCTTGCCTGTGCTGACTGTCCACATAGACAGGCAGAAGGCGGCGCGTTATGGATTGAACATGAATGATGTACAAGACGTGGTCGCCAGTGCTATCGGTGGAACTACCGCAGGTACCTTATTTGAGGGGGACAGGCGATTCGATATCGTGGTGCGTCTGCCAGAAAATTTGCGTACCGATATGGAAGCCATGAAACGATTGCCGATTGCCATGCCGGTAACGGATGCGCAAAATCGCCGACGCTTTATACAACTCGCCGAAGTCGCTACGCTGGAGCTAGCACCCGGGCCAAATCAAATCAGTCGCGAAAATGGCAAACGACGCGTCGTTGTCACCTCTAATGTGCGTGATCGTGATGTGGGATCGTTTGTTGTTGATGCTGAGCAGGCACTGGCCAAGGTAACGCTTCCAACCGGCTACTGGACTACTTGGGGCGGCACGTTCGAAAACTTGCAATCAGCCACGGAGCGTTTAAAGCTGGTTGTTCCAGGTGCTTTATTTTTGGTATTCCTGCTGTTGTTTGCGATGTTTGGCAATGTGAAGGATGGCCTGCTGGTGTTTACAGGCATTCCGTTTGCACTCACAGGCGGCGTGCTCGCTTTGTGGTTGCGTGGCATACCGCTGTCTATTTCTGCTTCGGTGGGTTTTATTGCACTTTCGGGGGTGGCTGTACTAAATGGTTTAGTACTGATTTCATTTATCCGCAATCTGGAGGAGCAGGGCCATCAGCTGGTGGATGCTGTCAGGGAAGGCACCATGACCCGCTTGCGGCCGGTGCTGGTGACTGCCTTGGTGGCTTCATTGGGTTTTCTGCCCATGGCCATCGCCACTGGTACAGGTGCAGAAGTGCAGCGGCCGTTGGCCACCGTAGTGATCGGCGGCATATTATCTTCGACCTTATTAACGCTGCTGGTGCTGCCTATGCTCTATTTATTGGTACACAGAGGTAGTCGCAAAGAGAAGCCAGCCTGAAGCTCATCACCCCGGCAGATGCGGGGGTGATGTGGTTACTCAGACTAAAACAAAAATCGTACATTCAAAGCGTAAATGGTGCTGTTTGGGTCGCGACGGAAGTACCCACCGACCGCATAGAGATCGCTAAATTTGTATTGAAGGTTTACCAAAGCGGCAAACTCACCCGAGGTGATAATTCCTGACGTCGCGGCCTCGATATTTTCAGTGAGTCGCGTTTTTACACCCACTGACAACGGATAGACATTTTTTTCCGCGCTCGCACCGCTGGCTACCCGTGTTGATCCGTTCACCACACTGAGGCTACTAATGAGATCAGTGCCTGGCTGGAGTGCTCGGCGATAGCCCGCGCTTATTTGATATTGGCGATAGTCGATATCGATGTCCAGAGTATTACCAAGGAATTTAACGCTGTTGGCGGACGTGGAAAAATAATTTCCAAAAACATAAAAGTTTTCATTAATGAGTTTGCTGCCTTCCAGGTTGGTGCCATGCGTAGTAGCGCGGTAGGTAGTGTCTATCATGATATTAGCGTAACCAATACCAACAAAATCGTAAGTGAGTCCATTCGTGTCAATCTTGCCCGACGATTGTTGCGCCCAGGCCAAAGCAGGCAAGAGCAGGGCAGCGGCGATCACTGTTTTTTTA
>JAULVH010000300.1:12781-13892 GCA_032111105.1 Burkholderiaceae bacterium
GGAATACTAAGTAAATTGTGTAAATATTCAACTCAATAATTTTATGAGCTAGATTATTTAAACCAAATAAAAACAACAATACCAGCATATTTACTTAATTGGAAATTTACACCTGAAAAACTAAAGTTCGGCTGGTAATTTGTTTATCATCCTGTCACTAAAAACATTATCAGCTAGTCAATTTCACTGGCTTGGCGGATGAGGACAGATTATGAAAACAATACTCGCTTTAGTTATTATCGGATGTGGCTTTTTACTAAGCGCTTGTGCGCACATGGATCCACCCCCGCCGCCGCCTGCACCTGCACCTGCACCTGAGCCGGTGGTTGCCGAGCCGATTATTCAGCCAGCGCCTCCGCCGCCCATGCCAGAAAATTATGCGGGTGAGGTAAGAAATGGACTTAAACACGGCTCCGGTGTGTATTCATTCCCTACGGGCAGTCAATACGAAGGTCAATTTTTTAATGATCAGAAAAATGGTCAGGGCAAATTAAATTTTGTGAATGGTGACATTTACGAAGGCGAATTTACTGATGGAAAAATTACCGGGCATGGGAAACAGATTTATAAAAATGGCGACTCGTATGTAGGCGAGTTAGTCGGTAGTCAAAAAGAAGGTCAGGGCGAGTATCGTTTTGCCACCGGCGAAAAATATGTCGGTGATTATGCAAAAGATAAAATTACTGGTAAAGGCATATGGTCTTACCGTAACGGCGATCGCTATGAAGGTGAATTTACCGATGGTGTGCGTCACGGTACGGGTATCTATTATTTCGCCAGTGGAAGTCGCTACGAGGGCAGTTTTGACCGTAATTACTTTCACGGACAAGGCACTTATACCTTTGCCGATGGCAGCAAGTACGTCGGGGAGTACAAGGACGGCATGCGCAACGGTCAGGGGACTTTTACCTTCGCCAACGGCAGACCTCCATTGGAGCTCACAGGCTTTCTTAAGCGATCATTTGCAACAGACCAAAGCTCAGTATTTGCACAAGGATTTGGAGCTCATTTCCATTTAGTAAATATCAACACTCCTAACAACTTCAAATCTACTAAAGTTGCGCAACAAATCATGAAAGATTTTCTTGCAGGTACTGACACCTCTAACATA
>JAULVH010000300.1:13902-14988 GCA_032111105.1 Burkholderiaceae bacterium
AGTACAAAGGGGATTTTTTTCTGGATCAAATCAAAGGTCGCGGAACCCTGAACTATCCGAATGGCGGAAAATACGTGGGCGAGTTTGTTAACGGGCGCTATCACGGCCACGGCACACTTAGTTTTGCGCTAGACCGTGTTCCGCTGGAAGGTATGTGGAATGATGGGCGATTTGTCAGGTACGAAAAAACCAACTGGCATTATTGAGGCACCCGGGTTATTGCTGGTCTATATCCTGTTGTATAGACACCAGTAATTCCCGAAATTCATTCAGCACACTGGTATCGACCATGGACAATTCTGACAAAGGCGCATAAGTGCGTGCCTTGGATAAGCACAAAATCAATTCATTGAATATCTCAGTAATGGCGAGAATATCTCTGCTCTCTATATAAGCGTCGGTATTGATATCCACCAGCGAGTTAGAGAAGTTGATGTATTCGGACAGAGATTTCGATGCCATCAGTAATAACATCCCCATTTCCTGCGCACTCATCTCATGAGCGGGTTTTTTTAAACCCCGCAAACTGGTGTTGAGTGCTTTTGCGGTTCTTTCCAGGCTCACACATTCCCCTTGCCATTCGTGTAGTTGAACTTAAAAATCACTGATTCAATAAAGGCGCTATGTTTTCAGGGCAAACAGAGAGAGGCTAGCTCTTTCATCTCTCGGCTCTTCCAAATAAAGCTACGCTGGCCCGCCATACATTCCAAAATCAATCAGCAACTACGGTGTGCATTATTAATGCCAATTAGATATTAATTTTTTTGGCAATATTTTTTTAATAATAATAATTTTTTTACAGATGATGAAAGACCGTATATTTCTACGGTTTGTAATAATTTTTCTACGAATTGCAATCATTTTTCTCTTTAAAACCACAGCAACTCAAATTAACCCGGCTTTAAGTTGGAAAGTGTAAAGAGTGTATAGATGTCAGTGTAATATTTTCTTCCCGCAACGAATATAAACCGTTTTTGCAACGGTGTTGGGAAAACCGGCTGAGTTAGTCAAAACATTAATAGAATAATAATCGCCCTGGACTGTCATTGGTGAATTACTCAATGTCTTGTGGCTGAGGACTCCATA
>JAULVH010000301.1:0-5005 GCA_032111105.1 Burkholderiaceae bacterium
GCTCAGTACCGCTTCTTGCTCACTGCGACGTTCCAGCAGCGATTGCAAACCAGCCTGTGCCGCCTGATCATCCAGTGACTCTAGTTCTAACGTACCCTGCTCCATGCTGGCATACAGTTGTGCCGATTGATCTTGTGCGGTGCCTATGCTGCGTTTGAGTTCTTGTATGCGGTTCTCATGTGATTTAAGAGAGAACTCTGCCTGCTGAGCCGCCAAACCTAATTCACGCAAGGTTTCGCGCGCCTGGTTTAATCTGGCTTCATGTTGCAGGTATATCGTCTGTCCATCTTCATGCTTTTCCTGGACTTCACCCAGCTCACTGTCGAGCTGTTCAAGCGCATTTTCTGCTTCTTGCATGATCTGCTTTTGTTCCGCTTCCTGAGCGGCGATTTCTGTCAAATCACTTTCAATCTGCATACTGCGCTGACTAAAGCGCTCCAGTATTTCATTACGACGTAATAGCTCCATTTGCAGCACATGCAAAGCATCCGTCAACACAGATACTTCACGCGTGAGTTCTTCCAAACGCAGCGTACCTTGCGTCAGTGCTGCATCCGCCTGCACTGAGTGCTGACGCGATTCATCCGCAAGCAACTGCTGAGCACGGACCTGACGAACCAGATTATCGATTTCCTGTTGACGCGCCAACATGCCATCTTGCTCGGAATCAGCTGCATAAAATCGCACTGAGAGCTTGCTGACAACGTGTCCCTGGCGAGTAACAAAACACGCACCCGCAGGAAGTTTTAAGCGATCCGCCAATGCTGAACCAGAATCCTCTGCAACGTACACACCATGCAACCAATCTTGCATTAACGCGCGCAAACCAGGATCGTCCATCTGCAGCAAGGTGATCAACGGTGTAAGACCTGCCGGTGCTGCGTCAGTGTTCTGCGCAGTTCCAGACAAAGAAAATAGCGATAACTTCGCTGGTGGTGAATCTGTAAAAAAGGCTTTCGCCCAATCCAGATTCGAGACTTCAAGTGCACCTGTGCGCTCACGCAGCACGGATTCCAGTGCTGTCTCCCAACCTGCTTCGATATTGAGTTTTTGCCACAAACGCGGCAACTTACCGAGCTCATGCTTTTGTAACCAAGGCGCGACCTTGCCTTCGGTCTGCAATTGCCAACCGCGATTCTAGCTGCGCATGGTTGGCATTTTGCGTCGTTGCTTGTTCCTGGGCGTCGCGACGCTCTTTTTCCAGCGCCGGTTGGCGACTACGTGCCGCTTGTAAATCGGTATTGGCACGCTCAAGTAAATCCTGCTTTTCGTGCACTTGGGCTTTTAGCTCGTGCAGTTCACTCGTATCGGGCTCAGACAAGCCGCTTTTTTCTTGCGACAGTCGCTCGCGACGCAAGGTTAAGCCTGAAAGTATGCCGGACGAATTACGCTGATGAGCTGATTCGAGCTCTATGCGCTGCTGAACCTGCATGATGCGCGAACGCGATTCTGTGGTGGCCAATTGCGCAGCACGCCAGGCATCTTCCAGAGCCGGCATTTCTGATTCTTTTTGCAGAGTGGCCTGATGAGCATCGGCCACATTGGCTACATGTGCTTCTAATTCAACCTCAGACTGGGCCAGCTCTTCCTGAAATTGCGTACCTTGACGTTGCCATTGTTCGCGCTGAGCAGAAAGCGAATTCAATTGCGTTTGCAGACGCGAACGTGATTCGATCACAAATTTGATTTGAGCTTCGAGACTGCCGATTTCAGAATTTGTTTGATACAGCGCACCCTGAGCCTGATGCATGCGGTCGCCCGCTGCATAGTGCGCTTGTCGCATGTGCTCAAGCTCAGTTTCTATGTGACGTAATTTTGCGGTCTGGCCTTCGAGTTCGGTCTGTGCCTTCTCTACATCACGCGCAAATTTTTCTTGCTCCTGTTGAGCTTCATTTTTTCTCAACAGCCAAAGCAGTTTTTGTTTTTCTTCTTGCTCGCCTTGAAGCACATGAAATTTTTGTGCAACTTCCGCTTGATTTTGCAGTTTTTCAAGATTGGCATTTAATTCGCGCAGGATATCGTCTACCCGCTGCAGATTTTCGCGCGTGTCTTGCAAACGATTTTCAGTTTCACGGCGACGCTCTTTGTATTTTGAAACCCCGGCTGCTTCCTCGAGAAAAATACGCAGTTCTTCAGGGCGCGCTTCAATAATGCGCGAAATCATTCCCTGACCAATGATGGCGTAGGCTCGCGGGCCAAGTCCGGTACCCATGAAAATATCTTGTACGTCGCGCCGACGTACCGCTTGATTGTTAATGTAATACGTCGATGTGCCGTCGCGGGTGAGCGTGCGTTTTACCGAGATTTCAGCAAACGTACTCCACTGGCCGGCCGCTTTGCCATCGGCGTTATCAAATAAAAGTTCAACGGATGCGCGCCCCGCAGGTTTGCGGCTGGTGGTTCCGTTAAAAATGACATCCTGCATGGATTCGCCACGCAACTCGGAAGCTTTGGATTCACCCAGTACCCAGCGCACTGCATCAATGATGTTGGACTTGCCGCAACCATTCGGTCCGACCACGCCCACCAATTGACCGGGCACCTGAAAATTGGTGGGGTCTACGAAGGATTTAAATCCGGAGAGTTTTAGAGAGGTTAACCGCACGTGATCGACTTGTTAGCGTAAAAACATCGGAAATTGTCAGAACCCGCTCGCTTCGCAACACCCAAACTGGCGCAAAGACAGGGGACATAGGCCGTATCCAAGCAAAACTGCTGGAACTAAAACGGCTCTCAAAACAGAAACCGGACAACGTATGCCCGGTCATGTCTATCAGAGGGTAATCATAACATTGGAACACGCCTATATCGACCAATCCGACGATTTGGCACGCTCGCTATATATCTGACTATCGCTGATCAAGAGCGACTCAGTCACACTTGCGAGGCCAGCTACCCAGGCGCTCATTAACTTTACTTAGCGTAGGGTCAATACAAATCAAGCACTTACTAACCAGACGTTAGCAAAAAGGTTTCTTACCTCGTTTTCAGTCTTTGCCTTTGGCGACTTACATTAGGGCGGTATAATCCGCCCGCCCGAGTCATCGCTCTGCTAAAACATCAACATAAAAGCGCCAGCCGTGAATCCCTTATTGGAAAAGCTTCAACCTTATCCTTTTGAAAAATTACGGCGCTTGTTCGCCGACGTTTCGCCCGACCGCGCACGTCGACCGATCAGCCTGGGAATTGGTGAACCCAAACACCCAACGCCCCCATTTATTCAAAAGGCACTTGCCGACAATTTAGCGGGCTTAGCCAGCTATCCCACCACTGCCGGATCCGACGCGCTGCGCGCGGCCATCTGCGGCTGGCTGGAACAACGCTACCGTCTGCCGCGACTCGATCCGTCCTGCGAAGTATTACCCGTCAACGGCTCACGTGAAGCCTTGTTCGCATTAGCGCAAGCCGTCATTGATCCCTACGCTAAAGCCGTGGTGGTTTGCCCGAATCCGTTTTATCAAATTTATGAAGGCGCTGCCTACCTCGCAGGTGCCGAACCATTTTTTGCTAATTCAGATCCAAACAGAAATTTCGCGCCTGATTTTTCTTCTGTACCCGCTGACGTGTGGCCACGTGTGCAATTGCTTTTCGTTTGCACACCAGGTAACCCAACGGGTGCTGTGCTGTCACTCGACGAATGGAAAGCCTTGTTTGCGCTGTCAGATAAACATGGCTTTGTGATCGCATCAGATGAATGCTATTCAGAGATTTATTTTGGTAATGAGCGTCCTCTAGGTGCGCTAGAAGCTGCTCACAAGCTCGGCCGCAAATACGATCTACTGGTGACCTTCTCTAGCCTGTCCAAGCGCTCCAATGTTCCCGGTATGCGATCAGGCTTCGTTGCCGGCGATGCGGGAATATTACAAAAGTTTTTGCTGTATCGAACTTATCACGGCAGTGCCATGAGTCCATCGATACAGTCCGCCTCTGTCGCTGCCTGGAACGACGAGCTTCATGTCGAAGAAAATCGCGCCAAGTACATACGAAAATTTAATCAGGTCACACCCATGCTGGCCGAGGTGCTTGATGTGGCGCTGCCTGACGCCGGTTTTTACCTGTGGGCCAAGGTAGATAAACTCGCTAAGATCAGCGATACCGAATTCGCAAAGCGTCTGTACGCTGAATATAATGTCACCGTATTACCGGGTAGCTATGTCGCACGTGAGGCGCATGGTATTAATCCCGGTGCTAACCGAATTCGCATGGCCTTAGTCGCTGAAGTCGATGAATGCATCGAAGCAGCGCAACGCATCGTCGAATTTACTCGCAAACTTGCCAACTGAATTTCTTAGATCACTCAAATAAAAAATCATGAGCCAACAACTACAAACCCTCATCGACAACGCATGGGAAGAGCGCACTAATTTTTCACCTAAATCGGCGCCTGCCGATGTACGTAATGCCGTTGCTGACGTACTCGAACAGCTTAATGCCGGATCACTGCGCGTCGCGCAAAAAGACAGCGGCCAATGGGTCGTTAATCAGTGGGTTAAAAAAGCGGTACTGCTCTCCTTCCGTCTGGAAGACAACGTCGCCATTCCGGGCGGCGGCGGTATGCAGTTTTATGACAAAGTACCAACCAAGTTTGCTAATTACACCGCTGATGATTTTGCCAAAGGTGGATTCCGTGTTGTACCGCCTGCAGTTGCACGACGTGGCAGCTTTATTGGTAAAAACGTGGTGCTCATGCCTTCCTACGTAAATATTGGTGCGTATGTCGATGAAGGCACCATGGTGGATACCTGGGCTACCGTTGGTTCGTGCGCACAAATCGGAAAAAATGTTCACCTTTCTGGTGGCGTAGGCATTGGTGGCGTACTCGAGCCTATGCAAGCCAACCCCACCATCATTGAAGATAACTGCTTTATTGGTGCACGCTCAGAAGTCGTTGAAGGCGTCATCGTTGAAGCCAACTCAGTTATTTCTATGGGTGTTTACATCGGTCAGTCGACCAAGATTTATGATCGCGCTACGGGTGAAGTTACCTATGGCCGCATTCCAGAAG
>JAULVH010000302.1:0-8704 GCA_032111105.1 Burkholderiaceae bacterium
TTGCGTATTAACATGTGCTACAAGTTGAAGACTTGAAATCATGGTACCAACACGTACTGTCACTGGAGTACACGCAGTAAGTGCAACAACGCAGTTTTCTCCAGACATACTATTGCCCAATGTCCACTCAGCATATTACACACTTGCCAATGTCCACTGAGCAAATTGTCCTCTTGCCAATGCCCACTCAACAGAAAATCATATTGCCAGGTGGTGCTGGCTTAGTCGGTCAGAATTTGGTGGTGCGACTAAAAGAGCGCGGTTATAAAAATCTGGTTGTACTCGATAAGCATCGCGCTAATCTGGAGGTGCTAAGACAACTGCATCCCGATATCGTTATCGAATATGCCGATCTTGCTGAGCCAGGTCAGTGGCAGCAGCATTTCACACAAGCACGCGCGGTGGTGATGCTGCAAGCTCAAATCGGCGGTAATGACTACATAGATTTTGAGCGTAATAACCTCACAGCGACGCGTTTAATTTTAGATGCGATAAAAACTGGTCAGATAGAGCAGCTGATACATATCAGTTCGTCTGTGGTTCAGTCCAGCGCAGATGATTTTTATACCCAGACAAAAAAACTACAAGAACAGCTGGTGGCGGATAGCGGCATCGCCTGTCCGATATTGCGTCCTACCTTGATGTTTGGCTGGTTCGATCGTAAACATCTCGGTTGGCTTTCGCGCTTTATGAAAAAAGTACCGGTATTTCCTATACCGGGCAGTGGTCGCTATTTGCGCCAGCCGCTGTATGTGGGAGACTTTTGTAACATCATCATCAGCTGTCTTGATAATAAAATTAACCAAGGTGTATTCAATATTTCAGGTCATGAAAAAATTGATTACATAGAGATCATTCGCTCGATTAAAAAAACGACCAAAGCTGGCGCATACATACTACGCATACCCTACAGTGTGTTTTACTTTTTGCTGTGGCTATGGAGCCGATTTGATAGCAACCCGCCTTTCACTACACAGCAGTTAGCAGCACTTGTGGCACGTGATGAATTTGAAGTGATTGATTGGCCAGGTATTTTTGGCGTGACGTGTACACGCTTTGACGATGCTATCGACGAAACCTTTAATCATCCGGTGTATGGCCGGGTGGTACTGGAGTTTTGATCATGTCACAACGCATAGCGGTTCTTGGTGCGGGCCCCATGGGGTTGGCAGTGGCCTATCAGCTGGCACGCGATGGTCATCAGCCCGTGGTGTTTGAAGCCGATGATCGTGTGGGTGGCATGACAGCCAGTTTTGATTTTTCGGGTTTGCAGATAGAACGTTACTATCATTTTCACTGCACATCAGACACTGCTTTTTTGCGTATTCTTGACGAGCTAGGTATAGCCAAGCAGATGCATTGGGTAGAAACCAAGATGGGCTACTGGTACCAAAATCGCCTGCAAGCGTGGGGTAATCCATGGGCATTGCTGCGTTTTCGCGGACTAAGTCTGATTGCAAAATTTCGCTATGGCTTGCATGCTTTTTTATGTACTAAACGATCTGACTGGCAGCCCTTGGATAACGTTGAAGCCACCGGCTGGATACGGCGCTGGGTAGGCGATGAAGCCTGGGAAGTACTTTGGCGCAGATTATTTGATTATAAATTTTACGATTACAGCAGTAATCTATCAGCCGCATGGATATGGAGTCGCATACGACGCATAGGCCGCTCGCGCTATAACTTGTTTCATGAGAAATTAGGTTATTTAGAGGGCGGTTCAACTACGCTGTTAAATGCACTCAAAGTCGATATAGAGCATCACGGCGGCATTATTCGGCTCACATCACCTGTTCAGAAAATTCATATAGAGCAGGGTAGGGCCACCGCTGTGCAAACCAGTGCAGGTATCGAATCCTTTGACAAAATCATCAGTACCGTGCCGCTGCCCTATGTTCCACGCTTGATGCCGGATTTGCCTGGCGATTTACTACAAAAATTTCAGGCACTAAAAAATATCGCGGTGGTCTGTGTCATTGCTAAGCTAAAAAAACCACTGTCTACGAATTTTTGGTTAAACGTGAATGATCCTGAGATGGATATTCCGGGGTTGGTTGAATACTCAAATTTACGACCGTTAGATCACGCCATCGTCTACGTGCCGTTTTATATGCCGGGTGAGCATCCTAAATTTTCAGATCCGGATCAAGTATTTTTAGATAAAGTAAAAAGCTATCTTAAGAAAATCAATCCTGAATTAAGTGATGATGATTTCATCGATATACGCGCTAGTCGTTATCGTCATGCTCAACCTATTTGTGATCCGGGTTATCTGAGCAAATTACCTCCAGCTGCTTTGCCTATCAAAGGCTTATGGGTAGCAGATACCTCGTATTACTACCCAGAAGACAGGGGCATATCGGAGAGCATAGGTTTTGGTCGGCAATTAGCGCGTGAGGCTGCGCAGTGATTAAGCAATTCATGTCACGCCAATTCCTCATTTTTTTAGTCACAGGTGGATTGGCAGCCGCTGTTAATTTTGGCTCTCGAATTATTTATAACCAGTGGGTCGATTTTTCTATAGCGGTTGTGCTGGCGTATCTGACTGGTATGGTCACAGCCTTTGTGCTTGCGCGCTATTTTGTTTTTACTGAAAGTAGCCTATCCATGCAGCGCAGTGCGCTGTGGTTTGTGGTGGTTAATATCGTTGCTGTCATACAGACCTGGGTGATTAGTATGCTGCTGGCCTACTATCTTTTACCGCGCGCGGGTCTCACACAATTTATACCCGAGATAGCGCATGCCGTGGGTGTGGTTGTACCCGTGTTTACCAGCTATCTGGGACACAAGCGGTTTTCATTCAAATAGGCCTGAGTCTGTACATCATAGATTCAGCATCACTGAATCAGCGATTGATTCGTTCAAATCCATAGTGCTCCATGAAGCGACAGCCATACAGCGGCAAGAAAGACGGCATGCGATAGTACGTCGCTGCGATTTTCTTCAGTATATTTTCGCGGTAGGGCTCAAACTTAAATCCCTGGCCTTGTGCGACCCAGAAGTGAGCACCATCCACCACCACATCACGCGTAGCAACTGATGCGAAATAAGGTGCAAGGTTAGCTTCATCTATACGACGAGTACCTACTATCAGTATAGTTTTTCCCTCTAAGTCAGAAAAATTGGTGATGTTGTCATCAAACCGCGCATGAAAACTTCCCTCGCCAAACACGGGTACATACTGATCTGCATGAAACGCAAGTAGAGATGCTGAGCTGTAGGACGATGTCATCATCACACTACCAGCAGGGCTTTCTTTTTGAATGGCGCTAATCAGTCCTTGCGCATTGCGATGCATAACAATATCTGCATGCAGCTTCATTCCCTGAAATGACGAACTAGGCAAGTAGGCGAGTAAGATGAGTGCGACCAGATGAGGCACACCAAGCAAGATATTCCAACGGCTATGTTTGCGAAGTTCATCCGTAGTGAGCGCCATACCTGCAGCTAAAAATACCAACGGAAGAAATGCTAAAACCCAGTGTAGTCCTATGGATTTATAAAACGACAGCAGAAAAAATAAGGCAAAAGGTACGATAAATAGCGAGGCCAGTTGCCATGGTTGACGCCATGTCTGGCTACGTACTAATCGCCAGCCAGTCCATGGGGTTACCAGATAAATCATCATGGCTATGTAAATGGCCAGATGAGTCAGCGAAAAATGCGAGCCTTGATTTCGGTTGAACAAATTAAAGAGAATGTTGTTCCAGCAGTGCGATGAATTCCATGCGAGATTGAGCAGCATGAAGGGCAGGGCGCACACTGCGATCACCAGTAAACGTAACCAACCTCGCGGACCTCTGAACAGAAAATACACCGCATACGCAATCGCCAGCAGCCCGGCAAAGTATTTTGAGAGCAGTGCCAGCCCCAGCAGCACGCCACTAAGGGCATGCCAGCGCAAACTATTCGACTGCTCGCCGCGCAGAAAAGCATAGCCAGAGAAAAACAAGAAAAAAATCAGTGGCGTATCGGTCGTGATGAGATTAAGCGACCACGTGAAAGGCAAGAGTAGAAACAAGCTACCCAGCAGCCAGGATTTTTCTTCACTGCCCGGCTGCAGACGCTTGAGCATATCCATCATGCCGAAGGTGATGACTATCCACAGCAAGATCGCTGGCAGGCGCAGTATCAGTAGCGACGACGAGAGTTGCTGCAGACCCCATAACCACCAACCCACCATGGGTGGATGGTCGTAGAAGCCGCCCCAATCGACGTATTTGCCCCATTGGTAAAAATACGCTTCATCACCAATAAAAGGGATGGCGCACGCCAGCCACACCTTAACGACGGTGGTTATGGCCAGAATCAGAAAAAACCAGTGGCGGTTGCTCAGGCGATTAGGTTGCATAAACGAATTGTCCGGTAGTTGGCGATTTATTGCGAGAACTATGGCCAGTACTCGGGTATGGCAGCTACGTTAAACAGCGGCATTATCAAATTGCTAGTGATCGACGAATCAAGCACTGTTCAAGCCGGTGCGGTGGGGCCTCGCGGTTGAAGTTACATTTAATAAATGTTACCGTATCTTGTTATTGACGCAACGCAGTACTCCATACTCAATTTACTAATCATTTATGCGCCCATTATCGATACCCACTTATTTAAAACGATTTCTAGCCGCCAGCTGCGCACTGACATTTGCTTTGGCAGGTACGACTGCCCAGGCCGCTGATTGGACTGATGGTTTTGATTTATCCGCAAAATCTGGCGATCAATGGAGTCTGATTGCTTCACCCTACACAATGCACTTTCATCCCAGCAAAGAACACGAATACGTGTGGCTAGTCGGTGCTGAGCGTGAGCGCGCCGACGGTGCCATTACAGGAGCGGCTTTCTTCAGCAATTCGTTTGGGCAAGAGAGTGGTTATATTTTCCCTTGGGGGCAGGTCTATCGCAACGTATTAGATCAGCCGCAGTTGTATGTGAAATGGACTGCCGGCATGTTGTATGGCTATCGCGGCAAGTATGAGCACAAGGTGCCGTTTAATAATGGCGGATTTTCACCGGCTATAGTTCCCGCTTTGGGTTGGGAGTTTGCCAGCAAGCAGCAGATACAATTTAACCTACTCGGATTTAACGGCATGATGCTGCAATTCACGCAGCCATTTAAATAAGTCGTACATGGTTAGTGAATAAATAATCTGACTTTAAGCTTAAAACGCATGTGGTAGTTCAGAGTTTATCTGGCACATACGTCTTACCAAATGACGATAAGGTGCCAGATGAGAAAGCTCTAACTTTCTTGCTACATCGCGCACGCTCAATTTCTCATCACGTGCTCAGCAATGACTTTGCGAGCCGCTTGCATACGCGCCTCCTTTAAATTTTATTCGTTGTTCGAATTAGCCTTTTATTTTTTATAAATTTAATGAGATTACTTGACTCATATCCCTGTAAATAGGGCGTATGGGTAGTAGCGGCTAAGGAGATGCTACTTTATGGTGAATTTTATGGCGAGCCAGCGCCGCTATGCGACGTGGGGAAAAGTAAATCAACGGGTTAGCTTGGTTCCTAACTCAAGAAACGTCTCGTTGTTTATTTGATCAGTGCTTCCCTAGCGTAATCAATTGGCTTTGTATGCACTAAAAACTTATTTTTTTCGCAGCGTCACCCTATGAATTATTTTTTTTGAACCCGCCAACTAACGATAAAAATAATGCCATCTCAACTAACAAGCGTTAACCAACTGTTAGCAAGCCTGCATTGGTCGACTATGTCTATGGCCTCAAAAATCCTGCTCATTTATGGTGGGTTGATGCTGTTGAGCTTAGGTCTTACTTATTTAGGTTCACTCGCTGATGCAAGGACTATTCGTGAAGTGGGGGTCTGGGTCAAACCAATGAAATTTATGGCGGCCACTGCGCTCTTTGCATGGACGACTGTATGGTTAATTAGCATTGCCAATACATCAGTGGGCAGTGGGCAGGCCTACAACTGGATTGCTGCCTTAATAATCATCACTTCAATGTTTGAAGTGGTCTACATCACTTTTCAGGGTTCACGCGGTGAGGCATCGCACTATAACGACAGCGATATGTTTCACGTCATTCTGTTTGGCGTGATGGCTATTGCTGCGATTGGCTTAACCGCTTCTCAAGCATGGCTAGCGTGGGAAATTTGGAAAGAACAAAGCGCAACAGGTTTTTCGGTAGTCACGCTCGGTGTGGTGTTCGGCTTGATTCTTACCTTTGCACTGTCAACCATCAGCGGATTTTTATTGGGAGGTAATCAACCACCTGCAGGCGTCGGACTCCCCATCGTTGGCTGGCATCTCTATCGGGATATTCGCCCATCGCATTTTTTAGGGGTGCACGCTCAACAATTTATCCCTTTGCTAGGACTGCTGGCAGAGCGATTTGCGGGACCCTACGAAACCCCGGCACTCATAACAGGGACAGCCGCCTACTTCTTTGCCTGGATGTTTTTAACATGGGCTGCGCTTAGTACTTAAAAGTTTTTAATTGTTCGTGCAATTGAGCTTGCATCTAGCCGACGGTGGTTGCTAGCGGTGAAGCAGGGCGGGGTGTACGGTATCGGGATAGAAGGGTTTTGGAGAGGGTGGAAGCGATCAAATCAGGTAATACGCAAGTAGCACCAGATCGGCCGCGGCCAGGCCTAGACAGGCCCCAGCCGCCGCTAAAGAGATAGGTTGTTATGCAGAGCGTGCAGGTATGGGGTGATACGTAGAACGATTTCTCATCAGACTAACCAGGGTCTTATCTCCCAGTCGCTTTTGCATGCCGCGCGTTGCAACGACCACTGCAGCGGCTCTGACTGACATAGATGCAAATTTCGACAAGTCTATTTCTTGTGCCAGATCGATGGCTTCGTCAACCACATCAAACTCCATCGCTTCTAGTTGTTTGAGTTCGGCAAGTAGTTCTGATCGTTGCATTTTTGATTCCAGTTGAAGTCAGTGAAATTAGGATTTAGAAACAGCGGGTGTATCAGCTTAATTTTCCAACCGAGCTCAGCAGTCGTATGGCTTCCTGCTCACTCATAGCATCATTGCTTTGCGAATCACTGTCATGAGATTCAGTCGGTATGAAATTACCGTTAATCTCTGCTGCTGGGTTAATTTCGAGTGACTCGTAATAGAGATCACCAATGACACGGGCGCCTTCCTGAAGCTCTAGTGATTTTGCATGGATGTCGCCCCACACAGTGCCAGCAATAATGGCATTGGTGCAGAACAGGTTGCCTGATAATTTGCCACGCACGCCGATGATCGCGGTGGTTTTCTCTAGGCTTTTCCCTTTCAAATCACCATTAATTGCTCCATCAACAAAAAAAGTGCCATTGAAATCGATATTGCCTTGAATCGTTGCTTCGAAATCGATTCGGGAATCAGCCAGCTGTCTGTTCGTTGACAGTTGTTTTTCCAGAAATTTCATCAGCTTTCCCTCACCAGAAAATACAGAGCCAGATGTACGAGTAAGCAGTAATTAATACTGCACATATGCTCAAATTTGGCGTAATTGAGAGCGACTGTCAACCTAACAATGTGTTCATAGAGCCTAAGACGCAGAATGGACTTTCAGAGTACAGTGTTGACCATTGATTTAGTTAAGAAAAATTATTTCGTTATTTTTTTATCTAAATACGTCAAAATTACACCTCAGCACAAAAGTACTATTTAATTTGACAAGGTAATCATGAGTAAAGCCTTTTTGATATTGTTTGTTTTTGGATTGTCATTCTTTAAATTAGTCTTTGCTGACACCATTACATCTTCGACAAATACAGGTAAACAAAAAGCGGAATACAACACGGTAACATCGCACCAACAAGGCGCACCTGCTAAAGTTGTTAAACCACCTTCGAGTGTTAACCCTATTGTTGTTGTTCCATTAGCACCAGGTGCTCCACAACCCGCGGCCCCGACGCGCAAATAACTTTTTATAAAAAAATGACCGTCTCTCTTTTTGATAAATATGGTGGCGTACCTGCGATAACACGCATAGTGCGCGACTTTCATGAACGGTTAATGCGCCGACCTAACTTACGTCGATATTTCGAGGAAATGGAAGTAGATAGGGTTATCCAACACCACATTGCGTACGTCTCTTATGCAATGGGTAAACCTAATCAAAGTTACCCTGCGAATAAAATGCACGACCAACACATGCAAGCCGGTGTGACTAAAGCCTCTTATAACCAAATCATGGAGTTATTTTTTTCTGCTTTGGAAGAAGAAGGTGTCTCACCAGAGGATATAGAGCTGGTAGAAGCAACACTCAAAGCGGTAAGAGGCGAGATTGTGAGCAAAGGTTTAGAAAAATAATTTATTGCAGCATTGATTATTGATTTAACTGTTTTAGTTGATATTCATTTCTTTAAAAGGGTATGAGAAATAAAAACATAGGAAAATTCATAAAGCGTTATGTCATGCATCTTGCATTAATGTTTTTAATTTTAGGCGCATACGCATGTATGATGTTTAAATGGAAGATAATGTTCTGTTAATCATGAGTAAACAATAGTCGATACACAAGATGCTTTTTAACTCCCTTGACTTTGCCCTGTTTTTTCCTGTTGTATTTGTGCTGTATTGGTTTGTGACCAACAAGGACTTAAAGCTGCAAAATGCCATGCTGCTTGTTGTCAGTTATTTCTTTTACGCATGTTGGAATTGGCATTTTTTGTTCTTGCTCATGTTTTCAACCTTGCTTGATTACTATACCGGTTTAAAAATGCAGGA
>JAULVH010000303.1:0-297 GCA_032111105.1 Burkholderiaceae bacterium
AAATAGCGCGGTCGTTGTAGAGGGACGCGAAGACATGCTTGATCGCTTCAAGCACGTTGTCTATGCCTACGACGTTGAGAAAGGTCTCCTGCTGGCCAGCAAAAGAAGCATCAGGCAAGTCTTCTGCAGTGGCAGACGAGCGCACAGCAAATGACATTTCACTTGAGGAATCAGCTACAAGTCTTTGATAAAAATCTCCAACCTCAATAATTCCTAAGAGAAGTAAGTATATGCTTTGTTCCAAATCAGCGCCAACATCAATCATCAATTGGTTTTGATTTACGATTACACGAACTT
>JAULVH010000303.1:307-1570 GCA_032111105.1 Burkholderiaceae bacterium
ATTCAAATCAGCCAAGCGGTCTGAAATGCGCTCAGCCAGCGAAGGACCGCCGTTACTATAGGAGAGAAAATCCCGGAAAGCCTGCGCCGTCGTTGCAAATCCGCCCGGTACTCGTACGCCCGCATGAGCGAGTTGACTGATCATCTCGCCTAGTGAGGCATTCTTGCCGCCGACGGATTCAACGTCCGTCATACGCAGATTTTCGAAAGAAACGACGTAAGCCGCCCCCAGATCAGGAGCTTGATGAACCCCCGTGGTTGCCAAGTTGGACATAACAACTACCTTTTTGATGATGAGAAATCTGCATAGAGTGCCTCGCAACCGGGGATGATTTTGTTATTCTTGGTGCAAGCAGTCGAAAAATTTAATAACCGTCATTTTACAGGGGTCAACTGACTTTTTTAAGCGCCCTTTACCACTTTTTGCGTTAATTATTTATACATTTCACATGCAAAATCAGCCTGCCACAAGCAAGACTAATCATTACCGCACTGTTTTTTTCGTATCCGACGGCACAGGAATCACTGCAGAAACTTTCGGGCATTCCGTTTTGGCCCAGTTTGATCTGATATTTCGCGAAATACGCCTGCCCTTTGTTGACACCATTGATAAGGCTCACGAAGCTCTCAGAAGGATTAATGACACAGCGGAGTCGGAAGGAAAACGTCCCATTGTTTTTTCTACGCTAGTCAAAGCTGAGCTCTCGGGCATAGTTCGAAAATCAAACGGTCTGCACATGGACCTGATTAAAACCTTTGTCGATCCTTTGGAACAAGAACTGGGCGTGCGTTCCACTCACAGCATAGGACGCAGCCACAATATTGCTGATGCCCAGGGCTACAAGAACCGCATCGAAGCCATTAATTTTTCTTTGGCGCATGACGATGGTCAGTCACATAAAAATCTGCCCATGGCGGATGTTATTTTGGTGGGTGTGTCACGTTCAGGTAAAACACCCACCAGCCTCTATCTTGCGATGCAGTACGGAATCAAGGCCGCTAACTATCCCTTGATACCCGAAGATTTTGAACGTGGCCATCTACCCAGTGGGCTGACGGCTTATCGCAGCAAACTTTTCGGCCTGTCTATCGCGCCAGACCGCTTATCTGAAGTGCGTAACGAGCGTCGCCCTGGCAGCAAATACGCTTCATTAGAAAATTGTCGCTATGAGGTTAATGAGGCCGAACGGATGATGCAACGCGAAGGTATACGGTGGGTATCAACGACGGTCAAATCGATAGAAGAAATTGCCACCCTGATGCT
>JAULVH010000303.1:1580-4531 GCA_032111105.1 Burkholderiaceae bacterium
CTGCAAGAATTATCGTTAGAAAGACGCGGCTATTAACGGGCCGATTTAGGCTGGCGCAAATAGTCCCATTGATACGAGTCAAACCTCAATAAGGAACCACCGCACCCACCACTTAACAAACCCTGTATGACTATTTACCGAGGCCGTTGTGAGAGCCTCAGCCATCTGGGGAGCGTTGTTATGGAATTAGTTGCCATCGATTTGATATTGTGGCTGGGGTTTGGGTTGCTGATTTGGGTGCTAAAGGATGGCTTGCAGAACATTGATAACGATCTGCGAAATTACCGCATGCACCGCGCGGGGCAACACGGCACTCAACGCCTGGGGATGGCCAAGCCGCAACGTCTCATGGAGCCTATGGGTCACTACCTGGATCAGCTAATTTATCGATACGCCATCATCGACGGCCGACACTACCGCTTCGATCATGTCTGCCCCAAGGAACTGGCAATCCGACTTCCAGAGACTCAACGATGGATCGCTCCGGGCTTGGTGTATGAAGAAGCTCCACTGCCGGCTGTGTAGGTCTCCACGCTGTAGCGTGAAAAATTTTAAATAGTTTTGGATGGTTCTGGATGGTTTTGAATAGTTCTGGCTAATGCGCACGCTGACGTTTTTGTTCAAACAAACACACGGCTGCTGCAGCGGCTACATTGAGTGACTCAACCCCCGGTGCCTGAGGTATGGTGAGTCTGGCGGTTACACTCGACAAAAGTTCTTGTGATACACCTTTGCCTTCATTACCAAACAACCAGCCGCAAGGCTGAGTTAAATCCACTTCGTATATCGTTTTTTGCGCATGCGAGTCGGTTGCGTACACCGGCACACTCGAGCTACTAATTAGCTGCTGCAGGTCAGCGTGTTCAATAATCTCTAACTGAAAATGCGCACCCATGCCTGCCCTCAGCACCTTGGGTGACCATGCAAACACGGTTCCTTCAGAACACACCACGAGTTTGATTCCCGCTGCAGCCGTTGTGCGCAGTATCGATCCCAAATTACCCGGATCCTGAACGGCATCAATCAACACGCACGATTGATTTAAGTGAGGCAGTGTCGCAGTCTCGGGTGTACTCACAACAAATAACAAAGACACTCCCTGCTCTACCTGACTTAACGACGTAAACAAACTATCCGGCAAAACAATACAGTCGCCACCTAAGGCCTCGCACTTCTCGAGCACGCTGATGACTTCCGGATGACTCAGATCTGACTCGCCTACCAAGCACAGTTCAGGCTTGCCACGGTGCTGCAACCAGGCTTGGCACAGATGCACGCCATCGAGCAAAGTTTTGGCGTGTTTACGCCGGGCCTGAGAGCTCGTAGCGAGCTGTTTGAGCAGCTTGTACTGAGGGTTATCGCGCGAACTGATCAGTCTCTGCGTCATTTTCCAAAATCACGATCAAGTAATTCGCGCACCGGCCCATACGATCGCCTATGCACTGGTGATACACCGTGTTCACGCAATCGCTGTAGATGTAATGCGGTGGGATAGCCCTTGTGCTGATCGAAAGCGTAGTTGGGATAGGTTTTGTGCATGTTCATGAGTGCTGCATCACGCGCTGTTTTTGCGAGTATCGATGCTGCTGAAATCTGCGCGACCTTGTCGTCGCCTTTGATGATGGCTTCGGTGCGCACTGTGCAAACAGGACAGCGGTTACCATCGATGAGCGCTAGTGTGGGTGTGACGGATAATCCTTCGATAGCTCGGCGCATAGCCAGCATGGTGGCCTGCAGTATGTTTAGCTCATCGATTTCTGCTTCAGAACACTGCGCTATGGACCACGACAGCGCATCGCGTTTGATAAGTATGGCCAGCTCTTCGCGGCGTAAAGCTGTCAATTTTTTTGAATCGCGCAAACCCGCCATCAATCCCTGCGGATTCAGAATGACGGCGGCGGCAAACACCGGTCCGGCCAAGGGGCCTCTACCGGCTTCATCCACACCGCAAATTAACTCTCCCTCAATAGCAAACAATGAAGGCATGACGACTACCTTAGTCATGCTACAGCCTTCCGTGCTGAGAGAGCATCTCCATGACGGCATGTGCGCTCTGTGAGGCTGTGTTGCGCATCAAGTCATGATGCAAATCTACGAAGCGACGACGCAAGCGCTGACGATTTTGATCATTCGAAATCTGCGCCCACAATGCGCTGGCCAAACCGGCAGGATTGGCACGATCTTGCAATAACTCGGGCACTAAAAATTCACGCGCCATCACGTTCGGTAATCCCACCCAAGGCTGGTAAGCCATGAGACGCAGAATTTGCCAGCTGGCTGGATTCATGCGGTAACTAATGACCATAGGTTTTTTAAACAAGGCCACTTCCAGCGTGGCCGTGCCACTGGCTACCAAGGCGGCATCACATGCAGCAATCGCTTCGTGCGAATTGCCAGTAATAAGAGTTATGGGTAAACGTTGTAATTCTGTACGCGGTATGAGTTGCTCAAAATAGGCACGTTGCGCCGCTCCCGCCATAGGAATAATAAATTTAATCGTGGGGTCGCGTTTAGCGAGTTGCGCAGCGGTTTCTACAAACACACGCGAGTTGTACTTCAATTCCGAAAGTCGACTGCCCGGCAAAATAGTTACCAGTCTTCCGCTACGATCCAGACCGAGCGCATCGCGCGCTGCGTCCTGATCGGGATCCATAGGAATAACTTCGGCCAGCGGATGCCCCACATAGGTCACAGGAATTCCTGCTTTTTTGTAGATCGCTTCTTCGAATGGAAAAATCACCAACATGTGATCAACTGCACGCGCTATTTTTTTTATGCGGCTACGTCGCCATGCCCAGATCGAGGGACTGACAAAATGTATGGTGGGTATGTTGGCTTTTTTGAGAGCGATTTCTAAATCTAGATTGAAGTCGGGTGCATCCACTCCAATAAATACTGCAGGTTTTTCATCCAACAGCTGATCGCGCAATGAATCTCGAGCCGGAAGGAGA
>JAULVH010000304.1:0-613 GCA_032111105.1 Burkholderiaceae bacterium
AGCGCACAGGGATCTCATTATTCGTAAGAAACAAAACTTCTTTTTCTCTGTCCGTAAAACTAAAACTCCATGTATTGAATGTCGTAGTGATATCTCTTGCCATCACACCCAGCGACCACATGAGTCCTATAACAGTCTTGCTGTATCCGATATCAGAAAGATACAGCGAGTAATACACATACAACGATGAATGAGCAGCGATCATTAAAAATGTCGATGCAAAAAAAGAGAGTACCGATTTACGCGCAAGTAGCTGCCGCACGGAAGCCGACTGATGTGCTGGATGCGTGACCTGCTCTTCTTTCATGCTGAAAGTCACACTTGTGACCATCACCAGCAGCAGCAGAGCTATCCAGGGCATGAGCTCTATACCCTGCCAATCAAGCACATAGCCCGAAAGCGTGACCGACACAATAAAACCTACCGATCCCCATAAACGCACGCGACCATAGTGCGTCAAATCGCCGCGCATCGAGGACAACATTAAGGCTTCTGAGATGGGTCCCTGGGCACTGGTAAACAAATTAACCGTGACCATCAAGGCAAAGAAAAAAACAAAGCTCTGGCCAAAAAACATGCCACAAAAACTAAGCGCGGCGGCCACCGATGTTAA
>JAULVH010000304.1:623-2137 GCA_032111105.1 Burkholderiaceae bacterium
AGCGCAAAACCAATACACGACGATTCGATTGATCTGCCACCCAGCCCCACACGTTGGGGCCAAAAATACGCATGACCTGCATCAATGACATCAAAATACCGATTTGCGTCGCGGACAATCCTTTATCGGAAAAATACAAGCTGGCATAGGGCGAAAAAACGCCAACGTAACCGTAGTACGCAAAGAAAAATAGCGCGAAATTGAGAGACTGCGCCGGTCGTAATGCGGCTGACACTACTCTGACTTCACATCACCGCACTGTGCTCTATGCCGCAATGCGTGATCCATCAGTACGAGCGCAAGCATAGCTTCTGCTATGGGCGTGGCACGGATACCTACGCATGGGTCATGTCGACCAAAGGTTTCCACCATGACGGGGTTGCCATCACGATCTATTGATTTACGAGGAGTACGAATACTCGACGTGGGTTTGATGGCCATAGACACCGTAATGTCCTGCCCCGATGAAATACCACCCAACACACCACCGGCGTTGTTACCTACAAAACCATCAGGTGTGATTTCATCACCGTGTTCGCTGCCTTTGTGTGCGACGGAGCGAAATCCCGCACCGATCTCTACGCCCTTGACTGCATTGATACCCATCATGGCGTAAGCAATATCGGCATCGAGCTTATCGAACAGAGGCTCACCCCATCCGGCCGGCACTTTGTGCGCGACCACATCGATACGCGCACCGCAGGAATCGCCTGCTTTGCGCAAGGCATCCATATAGGCTTCTAGCTCAGGAATGATATCGGCGTTGGCCGCAAAAAAAGGATTGTCGCGTACGTGATCCCACGATTGAAATGGAATCGCTATGTCACCCAATTGACTCATGTGACCACGAAAACTAGTTCCGTACTGCTGGTGCAGCCATTTTTTTGCGATGGCTGCTGCACCGACTACCGGTGCAGTTAAGCGCGCAGAGGAACGACCACCGCCGCGTGGGTCACGTATGCCGTATTTATGCCAGTAAGTGTAGTCCGCATGACCGGGCCGAAAACGATCAACTATGTTGCCATAATCATGACTGCGCTGATCTTCATTGCGTATGAGCAGTGCGATGGGAGTACCGGTTGTTTTACCCTCATATACGCCAGAGAGTATTTCAACCGTATCGGATTCTTTGCGCTGCGTTACGTGGCGCGAGGTACCGGGTTTGCGACGATCAAGCTCAGGCTGTATATCGGCTTCGGAAAGCACAAGGCCCGGAGGGCATCCGTCGACCACGCAACCTATGGCCGGGCCGTGAGATTCTCCAAAAGTAGTGACGCAAAAAAGCTTGCCTATCGTATTGCCGGACATGATGAGATATGTGAGATTGAAATAGCGGGATCAACGTGCGCGAGATTTACAACTTAAGATTTACTAATCTCAGTTTTGCATACCCAAGATTTTTATACTCAAGATGCAAAGCCGCGCCCAAAGCATCATTCTACCAGCGGGCGCTTCTTCACCAAAGATAACATCCAGGAAGCGAAGGCTCGCGCATATTCAGGCTGTTTGACGCA
>JAULVH010000304.1:2147-11592 GCA_032111105.1 Burkholderiaceae bacterium
AAATTGACTACGCCCGTGAATCCAAAAATCTCTGTTACGGACATACCCAGGGTTAGCAGCAGCATGGCGATGAGTGCCGCTACGACCATAAACAAGGCATTGAGTATATTCATGCCCCCGATGATGCGCGACAAACGCGAACGCTCACCGCGTGTCTGTATCAGAGCAAAAAGAGGGACCACGTAAAACCCGCCAAACAAACCTATCAACAGGCAATCCATAAAAATCCGGAAATGCTCACCTAACATTAGCTCAGCTGCGCTGAGCGCCGCTGGCATGGTCTGACTACCTGCAAAATATAAATCGATACTAAACACCGATAGCCCGATAGCCCCAAACGGAACCAGACCTAATTGAACAACACGACCCGACATTTTCTCGCACAAGAGTGACCCCGCGCCTATACCCAAAGAAAATGCAGTCAGTAGCAAAGCAAAGACCTCAGACTCTCCATGCAACACGTCGCGCGCAAATACCGGGAACTGCGCAAGTAACATCGCACCAAAAAACCAGAACCAGGAATTAGCCAGCATGGCGATAAATACATCGCTGCGACTGGCAGCGAATTTGAGATTACTGACCATCTCTGGAAAAGGATTACGACTAATAACGAGTTCAGGCTCTGGGGCGGGCGTGTATGGCACTAAGAGCGTAAACAGCAGTCCGAACACCGCCACCACCACGGTCGCCCAAATAATGACGTGTAATCCTATCGGACCCCAACTTACCAGCGAAGCGCCTATGAGCTGCCCGGTCAGTATGCCTACGAAGGTGCCCATTTGAACCATGCCATTACCGCCCACCAATTCACTCACTTCAAGGTGTTGTGGAAGATAAGAATGTTTGACAGGACCAAACATCGCTGAATGCAAACCCATGCCGACGACTGCAACAATTAATATCCACAGGGTGTGGGTATACCAGCCCACTGCGGCCACCAGCATGATGGCAATCTCTATCACCTTGACGATACGCATTAATCGCGACTTGTCTATTTTGTCAGCTAACTGACCGGCAGTGGCCGATGCAAGTACAAAGGGCAGAATGAATAAGCCGGCAATTAAATTATTGAGTAGTCCGACATTCATGGACGTCCAAGAAGCCGCATCAAAGGTGATCACGGTCACCAGTGCTGTCTTGAACAAATTATCATTAAAAGCGCCTAAGAACTGAGCGCCAAAAAATGGTCCGAATCGCGCCTGTAAAAGCAACGAAAATTGCCCTGATTTCACTCTAAAATTTCCTTATTCTTCAGACTCGGATGGCCAGTCACGAATATAGGCTTTAAGCATTTTGTTTTCAAAATTTTGTTCTTCAAAAACTGCTTTGGCAACATCATAAAATGACATCACCCCCATCAGCATTGGCCCCTCCAGCACGGGCACATAGCGGGCATGATGCTCGAGCATCATACGACGTATGTCATTGATTTCAGTCTCGGGCGAGATAGTCAACATATCACGATCCATGTGATCTCCCACCGTACCGCTGATGACTCCACGATTTAAATGTGCGGCTTTCATTACTTCCCGAAAGCTCAGCATGCCGACCAGGACACCGGATTTCATCACCACCAGTGAACCGATATCCTTCTCCGCCAGCGTATCTATAGCCTCAAGCAACGGTGTTTCCGGTGAGACCGTAAACAGAATATTGCCCTTAACCTTAAGAATTTCGGATACTTTCATCGTCGCCCCCAATACCATTTTTATGGAATGACTTTAGCCCAGGCTTACCAAAAAAGCCAGAGTTCTCACACCGGCGATGGGGTGGCACGGGTCAGTACGCCTATAATTCTTTTCCAACGAGTCAGTACCTTACTTGATTACCGCGCTGACGCGCCGCAAGTCGTGCATTGATTCAGGCCTTTCCTGGCGTAACTTCCTGAGACTATAGCTATGAGCGAACCACGATATCCCGGCTTTGATACCTTATCACTGCACGCGGGCAGCACCCCGGATCCGACCACGGGTGCGCGGGCAACGCCCATCTATTTATCTACATCATTTGTATTTCGTGATTCAGACCATGCCGCTTCGCTGTTCAATATGGAGCGCTCGGGTCATGTGTATTCGCGAATTTCTAATCCAACCAATGCCGTTTTAGAAGAACGTATCGCCGCACTCGAAGGCGGAGTTGCAGGCATCGCTGTCGCTAGTGGGCAAGCAGCCTTGCATCTTGGCTTAGCCACGATAGCTGGTGCTGGCTCGCATGTACTTGCTTCACGTGCCTTGTATGGCGGATCGCAAAATCTGCTTGGCTATACGATGAAACGGTTTGGTATAGAAACAACCTTCATCGATCCGCGCGATATGAATGCATGGCGCGACAACATCCGTCCGAACACAAAAGTCTTATTTGCAGAAACATTGGGTAACCCCGGGTTGGATGTCTTGGATATTGATGCGGTGGCACAAATCGCGCACGATCACCATGTACCTCTGATGATGGATTCCACCTTTACTACGCCTTATCTGCTCAAACCTTTGGACCACGGTGCGGATCTGATCTATCACTCAGCCACTAAATTTTTGTGCGGGCATGGCACAGCGGTAGGTGGTTTACTAGTCGACGGCGGCACGTTCGATTGGCAAGAGGCGTATGAAAAAACAGGACGCTTTGCCGAGTTGTGCGAACCGTATGAAGGTTTTCACGGCATGGTCTTTACAGAAGAATCGACCGTCGGTGCGTTTTCATTGCGCGCACGACGCGAAGGCCTGCGTGATTTTGGCGCTGTAATGAGCCCGCATAATGCCTTCGCTATTTTGCAAGGTATAGAAACACTCAGCTTGCGTATGGATCGCCATGTGGCCAATGCGCGCAAGATTGTCGAATTTCTTGTCTCGCACCCTGCGGTTGCTTCTGTTTCGTATCCGGAGCTGCCTGAACATCCGGATTACGAATTAGCCAAACGTCTCTTACCCAAAGGCTGTGGTGCGGTGTTTTCGTTTGCTCTGAAAGGTGATCGTGCAGCAGGTCGACGCTTTGTAGAAGCGTTATCGGTGTTTTCGCATCTGGCCAATGTGGGTGATGCGAAATCACTCGTGATTCACCCGGCATCAACCACGCATTTCCGCGTACCTGACGATCAGCTGGCTGCCTCGGGTATTACGGAAGGGACGATGCGTTTATCGATAGGCCTGGAAGATACCGATGATTTGATTGATGACCTCAAACGCGGCTTAAAAGCTGCGCAAAAGGGAGCTTAATATGTACATCAATCTACAATCCAACCAAGCGTATGCCTACACTGGTGGTAAGCCGTTCAATGCGCAACTACCTACTGCCGTATTTATTCATGGTGCACAAAATGATCATTCGGTATGGGCACTACAAACACGCTACTTTGCACATCACGGCTACTCGGTATTAGCCGTTGATTTACCAGGCCACGGACGCAGTAAAGGTCAGCCCTTAGCTACCGTAGAAGCTATGGCCGACTGGCTAAGTACTTTGTTGCTAAGTGCAGGTGTACAACGCGCTGTATTGATAGGGCACAGCATGGGATCGCTCATTGCACTTGAAACAGCGAGTCGGGCCAAAGCGCTGATTGCTGGTGTCGCGCTCGTAGGCACGGCTTATCCCATGAAAGTATCGCCTTTGCTGCTGGAAGCATCAGAGCACAGAGAACAAAGTGCAATTGATATGGTAAACATCTGGTCGCATTCGGGCATTGCACAAAAACCATCAGCACCGGGTCCGGGGTTTTATGTGCCTAGCGGTAGCCGCCGCTTAATGCAGCATATAGCGAAGAAAAATACTGCCAAAGTTTTTTTCACCGATTTTTCAGCATGTAACGCGTATGCCAACGGTGAAGCCGCTGCTAAAGCCTTGCACTGTCCTACCCTGTTTTTATTAGGGCGCAACGACATGATGACGCCACCCAAAGCAGTAGGGAAGCTACTGTCCGCATTACCTGATTCACAGCGTGTGATAGTGGACGGTAGCGGACATGCGTTAATGGCCGAGCAACCCGATCAGGTACTCGATACGCTGTTTGAATTTGCCAATGGCTCATTGAAATAATTTTTTAACGTCATAGCTAATTCACGCTCTACGGCTTGCTCTACTTTGACTGACAGCGGCGACTGCGCACAAGGCACAAACGCAAATAGCTGATAGACATCCGATACAGTTAATTTCTCTGGGTTGGCAAGTAGCACCCAGCGATCTTGTTTACGATGTTGTCGGCTGAGTCGCCAGCTTTTAGTGGTTTCGGATTTCACGCGCCCTACCCATCCTACGTTGAGCATGCGCTGCAACAGACTTTCGGATTCTTCAAACCCCAAACGGGTAAATTCTCGCAAGCGCAAAGCATCAACATCAGCCGAGCCGCTGCGTGCGTCCACCATGACTTTCAATACACTCATCGCATCAAGAAATTCGCTGCCCGGCGCAGGCCTGTGCCACCAGCGCTCATATTTCACTACCGGTAGCGCTGCTGCAATGATCGCGCCTGCTAAGGTAATCATCCAGAACAGATAGACCCAAATCAAAAAGATAGGTACTGCTGCCAAGGCGCCGTACACCACTTTGTAACTAGAGCTGGGTCCTTGCACAATAAAAAACGTAAAAAGTCTGCGCGTAATTTCAAATGCTATCGCCGCCACTGCACCACCTATGGCCGCATCGCGCCAATCCACTACGCGATTGGGCACCGTCAAATACAGTAATGAAAATGCGAGCGTGGACAAACTGATCGATACAATCACCAATAACAGTGTTCGTAAAAACGGAGCTTCTCTGCCCAACAAACCTGTCAGCGGCGAAAGTTCGCTGGCAAACGACAGCGACGCACCCAATAACAAAGGCCCCAAGGTCATGATGGACCAGTAGATGATCATGCGCTGCAGGAAAGGTCGCGGGGTATTCACACGCCAGATTTGATTGAGGGTGCGATCGACGGTGCCAAACATCATGATGGCTGTCACTATGAGCAGTATCGCTCCCACTACCGACAGGCGACTAGCCTTGGCTGCAAACTGACTTAGATAATCCAGTATGGTGTTCGCTATGCCCTTGGGCATGAGAATTTGCACGAAATAGGCTTCGAGCGACTCGCGAAAGGTCGTAAACAGTGGGAAGGTCGTAAAAATAGCGAAGGCAATCGTCAGCACAGGCACCAGTGCTAATGCGGTAGTAAACGTTAAACTTGCGGCCACCTCGGGCAGACGCTCTTCTTTTAAACGGCGCAGAGCAAAGCGCATGAGATCGCGCAATTGAACGCGCGACCAGTCGCCAGAGGGATGCGTAGGATAGGGACTCATGCAATAACCACACTATTAAAGCACCCTATAATAGCAACCATGACGACATCACTGCTACCTGTGCTGGTTTTGTATTACTCACGCCATGGCTCTACGCGCAAACTGGCCGAATTAATCGCGCAAGGCATAGAAAGCGTTCCCGGATGCGAAGCGCGACTTCGCACCGTGCCCGCCGTATCCGCCGTTACCCAAGCTATCGAGCCTGCGGTGCCGCCCTCGGGTGCGCCCTATGTTGAATTAAGCGATCTCGAAGAATGTGCTGGCCTTGCCATGGGCTCACCCACGCGCTTTGGCAACATGGCAGCACCCATGAAATATTTCCTTGATGGCACCAGCGCGCAATGGCTCTCTGGCGCGCTCGCCGGCAAACCCGCCTGCGTATTTACCTCCACCGGTAGTTTGCACGGTGGCCAGGAATCTACCTTGCTCTCCATGATGATCCCCCTGCTACACCACGGCATGCTCATGGTGGGTTTACCGTATTCTGAATCTGCACTGATGACGACGGCCAGCGGCGGTGCACCCTACGGTGCTACCCACTGGGCTGGCGCGAACGGCAAACAAGAAATGACCGAAGATACCCGCACACTAGCGATCGCCTTGGGCAAACGTCTAGCCACAACAGCACTCAAACTTCACACCCCATGATAGAACTCTCTTCTACACAGCAACGGCTGCATCAACTCTCATCCGCCAGTTTGGTGTTGTTAATTGTGTTGTGCATTTTGTGGGAACTGGTACTCGCCCCGCTGCGCCCGGGTGGTTCATGGATGGTGATTAAGGTCATACCCTTATTTGCTCCACTGGCAGGCACGCTGAAAAAAAATGTCTATACCCTGCAGTGGGCGTCGATGCTGATACTTTTATATTTCACCGAAGGTGTGGTGCGTGCATGGAGTGATCATGGCACATCGCAGTTACTCGCTGGTTTAGAAATCCTATTTTCAACGTCCTATTTTTTCTGTTCTATTTTTTTCCTGCGCCCCTACAAACAGGCGGCCAAACATTTAGCGAGCGAAGTTATACGCAAAGCGGCTAATCCCGATGCGCCCTGAATTTCTATCACTCTGTCGTGACATCGTCGGCCCGCAGTATGTAATCACCGGCGCGGACATGGATGGGTTTCTTACCGACTGGCGCAAACGCTTCACCGGCCGCGCAGTGGCTGTCATCAAACCAGGTAGTACTGAGGAAGTATCTCAGCTGGTTAAGTTATGCGTAGAGCATCGCGTTCCTATCGTTCCACAAGGGGGTAACACCGGTTTGGTGTTAGGTAGCGTGCCAGATGACAGTGGTATGGCGATAGTGCTGTCACTTACGCGGATGAATCGCGTGCGATCTGTTGATCTGCAAAATGACACACTGACAGTTGAAGCTGGTTGTTTGCTGCAACAGATACAAACGGCAGCGCATGAACATAAGCGACTTTTCCCACTGAGCCTGGCCTCCGAAGGAAGCTGCACCATAGGCGGCAATCTTTCTACCAACGCTGGAGGTACTGCTGTACTTCGCTACGGCAGCATGCGTGATCTGACCTTAGGTCTGGAAGTTGTGACTGCCACCGGAGATATCTGGAATGGCTTGCGTGGTTTGCGCAAAGATAATACGGGCTATGATTTACGTAACCTTTTCATAGGTGCTGAAGGTACGTTAGGAATTATTACTGCGGCCGTTCTTAAACTGTACGCTCAACCTGCAGCAAAACTTACCGCCTTGTTTGCGCTAGCTAGCACCAGGGATGCGCTTGATCTGCTTGAGCTTGCGCGTCAGCGTTGCGATGCCAGCCTGACTGGCTTTGAGCTGATGTCAGACTTTTGTTTACAGCTAGTCGAAAAACATTTTCCCGATTTATCACTACCGTTTTCTGTGAGACATCCGCACTATGTGTTGATGGAAATCTCTGACAGTGAATCCGAAACCCATGCCATGAATCAGCTAGAAACCGTTGCGACAGCGGCTATGGAAAAGGGATGGGCCAGCGATGTCGTTATTGCCAGTTCACTCGCGCAATCACACAAGCTATGGTCCATGCGCGAGCACATTTCTATGGCGCAGGCCTCTGAGGGTCAAAATATCAAACACGATATTTCCTTACCCGTGTCATGTATTGCCGATTTTCTGGTCGAAACTGATGCCATGCTTATGCGTGATTTTCCGGGCTGCCGTATGGTGACCTTTGGCCACTTAGGTGATGGTAATTTGCATTACAACGTCTCGGCACCCGTCGGTGAAAATTACGAAACTTTTCTGCAACAGCAGCCCGCAATTAATCGTCAAGTGCATGACAATGTGCACAAGTATGCGGGATCCATCTCTGCTGAACATGGGCTGGGTGCTCTCAAACGAGATGAAATCAAACGCTACAAATCCGAGACAGAGCTGGCCATGATGGCCGCCATCAAGCAGGCACTAGACCCGCTTAACCTGATGAATCCGGGCAAAGTGATTTAAGGCAGATTGTTTGCTGGTCTTGCGCCCGATTCTGTTTTGTTTCGGAGCTGACCATGAAAAATTCGACCCAACCCTTACCCAACACACTCCTGCGTATCGCTCTGCTGTGTAGTCTGTGTACTCCACTGGTGGCACACGCTGTCTACAAATGTACGCGCCAAGGTACCGTTATTTACACCGATACGCCGTGTGAAGGTATGCAGCTGGACATACCACTACCCACACCGTCTGGCCCGCAAACTAGCAACCAGGAACGAACGTTGAATAACGAGAAAGCTGAAATCACACGACTTCAAAAGATACGTGAACAGCGTGAGCGACAAGATCAGCAAATTCGTGATTTATCCAAACGTGGTGCGGCAGCGAGAGAACACAAATGTAAAACTCTAGCGCAGCAATTACGCTGGCGTGAGGAAGATTTGCGGGAAGCTTCAATCCAGACTGAGCAAAAAGCTCGTACACGCGTCAGACGTGCGGCTGAAAAATATGCCCTGGAGTGTCAATGAGGTGAGGCTTGTGGTTATGTGCGTGCAGTTATCAACAACGACCCGTCAAGCGCTTATTTCAGAATAAAGCTGACGACCAAAGCGACTATAAAAAAGGAAAAAATCGTCAAACGGATTTCGATATCAACCGGTAGCATGATTCAAAGACTCCTTAAAGGAATGAGTCAGTGGGTAGTGAAAGTACTTACCCATCTACGGTGATATCGACGATCCAACGAATAACTTGAATGGCGGAGCCCAGATATTGTTTAAATAATACCGCTGTACCTGTTGCACCTACTGTTGCGCCCACTGCAGCGGATCTGCCTGGGTCATACTCATTACGGGGCAGCCGCACCCGGGTCGGCTTCGGGGGTTTCTTTGCGCTTGGTGAGCTTTTCAATCAACTTGGTATAGCCCGCGCCCAAATAAACGAAGGAAAACATAGGTAAGGTAATAACGCAGACTATTACTGCAAAAACGGCTGCAAGCACGGCAAAAATCAGCCTTAATCCACCAGCCACATCAATTGCGTCTAAGGGTTTGTTAATCACACCCATGCTGGTCTTCACATACGCAATAAAGCCAGCTGCCTCCGCTTGATCGTAGGCAAAGATCAACCAGCCAACGAACAGCAACAACACTATCAGCCAACCCACGATAAGAGCAGAGGCTATCGATAACTTTTTGAAAATATTCAACAAGGTTTCCACTGCCAGCTCCTAGCGCCTTTATTAACAATCCACCAATACGTCATGCATTTTGCATAACAATTAGCCATCACGTGCAACTCACTAAGGATTCGAACTTAATTCGAAGACCTTTAACAATAAATCCTGCCTATTATGGAAATGCCGGTTTATGGTGAATTTTATGGTACGCCAGCGAAGCTATGCGACGCGGGTCACAGAATGCCAAGGTAGGCTAAATGAGTAACCAACTGCATGTGCTCGCGCTATTTTTCTGGTTTGCTTGATATGCGGGATGCTCTAACAAATTGTAGGCACTTTATCCAACAAAAAAAGTAGCCTATCGCAAGGAAAAATCTATTGCACTTTTTAGCTGAATCAAAACTAAGTAGTACTAGGATTTCAAGGACGTCGCTACCAGTTTTAAAGCAAATGGCATTTATTCGACAATAGCTAGCAAGCATTCAACCGTTTGCTAATAAGCCCTTACTGAAGCCCTTACTGAAGCCCTTACTGAAGCCCTTACTGAAGCCCTTACTGAAGCCCTTACTGA
>JAULVH010000305.1:0-6906 GCA_032111105.1 Burkholderiaceae bacterium
TGCATTGGTGTTGCAAGGCGGTGGAGCTTTAGGTGCCTATCAGGCGGGTGCCTATGCAGCATTATCTGAAACCATTTTCCAGCCTGATTGGATAGTGGGTGTCTCTATCGGAGCTATCAATGCGGCACTGATTGCAGGTAATTTACCGCAACACCGGGTTGAGAATTTACGAGAATTTTGGTATCGGGTGTCTTCGGGCATGCCTTTGGTAAGCGATGCCTTGTCGATTACCCCATGGCTTAAATCTTTAACCGTCGCTAACGATACTCGAAGCGCTCTTAACCAGTTAAGTGCCTGGCATGCGACCTGGTTAGGCATACCTGGTTTTTACCAGCCACGATTGCCACCACCGCCTTTTCAACTGGCAGGAACGCCCGCTGCCTTAAGCCTGTATGACACGTCACCACTACGAAAAACCTTAGAAGAATTAATCGATTTTGATCTCATCAATCAAGGCTCGATTCGTCTTTCCTTGGGTGCAGTCAACGTCAAGACAGGAAACTCACATTATTTCGATACGACCCAGTGCCGAATCACGCCGGAGCACATCATGGCCAGTGGTGCGTTACCGCCTTCCTTTGCACCAGTGATGATAGATGGCCAGGCGTGGTGGGATGGTGGCATTGTTTCTAATGCGCCTTTGCAACAAGTATTGGATACACGCGACAAGAAAAAATCACTTTTAATTTTTCAAGTCGATTTGTTTAATTCGCGCGGGGCGTTGCCCATAGATTTTGATGAAGTACTCAAGCGCTACAAAGAAATTCAATATTCCAGTCGTACTCGGTATACCAGCAATATGGTGGCAGAGCAGATCAATTTGCGTCGTGCAGTGATCGATCTTCTGGCAAAACTTCCACGTGATTTATTAGATGACCCTGAAGTTCAACACTTAGAAGAGTTTGCGACAGTAGCACCCATCGATCTGGTGCATCTGATTTACCGCCCCAGCCCAAGTGAGCGAGAATCGAAAGATTATGAATTCTCGCGACTATCGGTACTCGATCGCTGGGAGTCAGGCCGGCGTGATTTATTAGATACGATCATGCATCCTGATTGGTTAAAACACGCGGGCCATGACCATGGAGCTATGCAGTACGACTTAACACGTCATAGTCGTACAGTGATGTCTGCGGCTGAGTAATTTTTCAGCCACGCTTTTAGAAATTACTATCATTTTTTTACGACAGCGTAGCGTGCCAGAGTTTTTTTTCTGGCCTCATCATGTGCTACCAGCGGTCGAGGATAATTTTTCCCTAGCGTTACTCCCGCCATTTGCAAATGCATTTCTGGCGCCAGCCAGGGCGCGTGTATGTATTTATTATCGAGCTTGGCGAGTTGAGGTAAGTAGCGTTTGATGAATTTACCTTCAGCATCAAACCGTTCAGATTGCGTCACCGGATTAAAAATTCTAAAGTAGGGTTGCGCGTCGCAGCCTGATGATGAAGCCCACTGCCAACCACCGTTATTGGCAGATAAATCGAAGTCATTTAAGTGTTGTGCAAAATACGCTTCACCACGCCGCCAGTCTATGCCCAGGTCTTTAATTAAAAAGCAGGCTGTCACCATGCGTAACCGGTTATGCATATAGCCCGTTTGATTTAGCTGCAGCATGGCAGCGTCTACCAATGGATATCCTGTTTTAGCGTTGCACCAGCTGGCAAACGCCGCATCGGCCGCTTTGTCAGTTTCCCACTCAATGCGATCGTATTCGGGTTTAAAACTGCGGCTAGCCACGTGCGGATGATGATGCAAAATCATAAAATAAAAATCGCGCCAAACAAGTTCAGACAACCATATCCGCGCACCTTCAGCACCTTGACCTGATTGCATAGCCTCGACCGCAAGCCGAGCTAATGATCGTATTGATACAGTTCCAAAGCGCAAATGTATCGATAGATAAGAGGGGCCCTTAACAGCTGGAAAATTACGCGTAGCTTCATACTGCGACATACGAGGTAAAAAATCGTTTAACAGTGCCTGGCCGCCGTTCATGCCGGTCGTAATTTTATGCGCCATCAAATCATAGTCATCAAAACCCATCTCGTTTAGCGTAGGCATAGCCGCTAAAGAAGCGGGTACAGCAAGCTGCCCTTTCTTGGCATCACACATCCAGGGTGCCAGCGGCTCCAGATTGAGTTCGAACGAAGGTAAGCCGAGTTTTTTAAGCCAGGCATTTTTATACGGTGTGAAAACCGAGAACGATTTACCCGCCAGCGACAGTACTTCGTCTTTAGCAAAAATTACTTGGTCTTTGTAGGCATGCAGATGGCATCCGGATTTTTTAAGGATGTTGGCTACGGTCAGGTCGCGTGCGGTTGCATTCGGCTCGTAATCTTCATTGATGAAAACAGCCTCTACTCCTAGCTCTTTAGCCAGCTTCGGTATCTCGGTCGCCGCATCAGCATGCCTGACTATCAGCCCGCCGCCTTGACGGCGCAGCGCCGCATCCAGTTCCACCAGGCTTGCGTGAATAAAGGCTAATCGGCGATCTTGTCTACCATTTGCCAGCAAATGATCCAGAATCGCTTTATCAAAAATAAAAGTGCAGTAAACCGTACGGCTAGTTTTTAGCGCATGGTGCAGCGCAGCGTGATCAAAGTCTCGCAAATCCCGCCGAAACCACACCAGGGCTTTGTCATAGTCCATCTTCAGCACCTCGAGGGAGAAATATGCCAGTGTAGCTTTGTCCGGCAACTATGATCCACGAAGTCGAACGAAAGCCAGTATAAAGCTGATAAAATTCGCTCCATGGCAAAGCAAGGCAAGCAGCGTTCCCCGTCCTTTTCCGCGCCCTCCGCGGATGCTACCGATTTTTCTTCTGCGAACACGCACCACGCATCCCAAAACCAACCCGCAACTCAGACGCTACAACTGGCAGATCATTTTTTGATCGCGATGCCCTCCATGTTGGATCCGATTTTTGGGGGTACGGTGGTTTATATCTGTGAGCACACCCCCAATGGCGCCCTGGGTATGATCATCAACCGCCCTACAGATATGACACTGGATGTCTTGTTCGAGCGCCTAGATCTCACCCTCGAGATTACGCCGCACGATATCAGCATGCCTCATACACCGGCACCGGTACCCGTGTTGTTCGGTGGGCCAGTGCAAGTTGAGCGTGGTTTCGTTTTGCATGCGCCTAGCGCTGATTACAACTCTTCACTTAATGTATCGGACTCTGTTTCGCTGACCACGTCGCGTGATGTACTCGAGGCTGCAGCGCAAGGTCGTGGTCCGCAGCGTCTGGTAGTAACACTCGGTTGCGCGGGTTGGAGTGCAGGGCAGCTAGAACAAGAAATTTTACGCAATGGCTGGCTAACCGTACGTGCTGATCCCGCCATAATATTTGATTTGCCTAGTGCAGATCGCTTCGTAGCCGCCATGAACCTGTTGGGTATAGATCCAACTCTGCTCACTGGAGAAGCCGGGCATGCCTGATGCGCCGAGTGAGCGCCCATGAGCACGGTGATGTCGTTCGATTTTGGTCTCAAGCGTATAGGTGTTGCGGTGGGAAACATGCTCATCAAGCAGGCGCAACCACTAACGATTATTCATGCAGCTACCAACACAGAAAAATTCATGGCGATTAGTCGTTTAATTAGTGAATGGCAGCCACAGACGATAATTGTTGGCCTTCCTTTGCATCCGGACGGAGCAGAACACGACATGACTGTGCGCTGTCGACGCTTTGCCAACCAGATTACAGGCCGCTATGGAATACCTACCGTACTAGTCGATGAGCGATATACCTCAGCCGTGCTCTCAGCGACACATGGCGAGCATGTCGACAGTGAAGCAGCAGCGCTGATACTTCAACAATTTTTTGATGCCCATGAATCCCACTGAACTTCAAGCCGAAGTCCTTTACAGCCAACTCGAAAATGAGTTGAAGACTGCATTGGCCGGTATACCCAACCTAGCCATCGTCGGTATTTATTCCGGCGGCGCCTGGCTGGCTGAACGACTTGCAGAGGCCCTTAATCTGCCAGCACCAGGTTTTGTGGATGTTTCGTTTTATCGTGACGACTACGCCAAGCGTGGTCTGAAAGAAGAAGTCAGGCCTAGTCAGATACCGTTTGAAGTGGAAGGCGCCAACATCTTATTGGTAGATGACGTGCTGTATACCGGGCGCACTACGCGCGCCGCAATCAATACGCTGTTTGATTACGGCCGCCCCGCAAAAATTATGTTGGCAGCGTTGGTTGATCGCGGTGGCCGAGAGCTGCCCGTCTCTGCAGATTTTGTGGCACAGACGATAACCCTGTCCAGTGAACAAATGCTCGTATTGCAAAAGGCCGACGACGGCCGCTTATCTCTCACCATAGACCATGCATAATCCCCAACTAAATAAGGACGGCGAGCTGCAGCACTTGATTACACTCGAGGGCTTGCCTAAAGCAGTCATTACACGAATTCTTGATACGGCAGCTTCCTTTGTCAGTGTCAGTGATCGCGAAGTAAAAAAAGTACCGCTCATGCGTGGCAAGAGCGTCTTTAATTTATTTTTCGAAAATTCTACGCGTACCCGAACCACGTTTGAGATTGCTTCCAAACGATTGTCTGCTGATGTAATTAATCTGAATATTTCGGCATCTTCAGCGAGTAAGGGTGAGTCTTTGCTAGACACCATAGACAATCTGGCTGCGATGCATGCCGATATGTTTGTTGTGCGTCACGCGCAGTCGGGCGCCCCCTATTTGATCGCCAAGCATTTGATTAAAACGAACCAGCATCATGTGCATGTAATTAATGCCGGTGATGGTCGACATGCGCATCCCACGCAGGGCTTGCTGGACATGTACACCATACGGCATTACAAGAAAAATTTTTCTAATCTCACGGTAGCTATCGTGGGAGATATTTTGCATAGTCGTGTTGCGCGTTCCGATATACATGGCCTGACTACCTTGGGTGTTCCAGAGGTGCGTGCCATAGGACCGCGGACCTTACTGCCTGGTGGTTTGGAGCAGATGGGTGTGCGAGTTTTTACCGATATGAATGAGGGCTTAAAAGACGTCGATGTAATCATCATGCTGCGCCTGCAAAATGAACGCATGACCGGCGCTTTGCTGCCCTCGGCACAAGAGTATTTCAAGAGCTATGGATTAACGCCCGAACGACTTGCGCTGGCCAAACCCGATGCCATTGTTATGCACCCTGGCCCTATGAATCGCGGTGTTGAAATTGATTCCGCTGTTGCCGATGGTGCGCAAGCCGTGATATTGCCGCAGGTGACATTTGGCATAGCCGTACGTATGGCGGTAATGAGTATGTTAGCGGGTACCTGATAGTGAATAGTTTGTGGGTGAAATGAAAAAATAGTATGAGACTACATATAAAGAACGGACGCCTGATTGATCCGGCCAACAACCTCGATGGTCAGCACGATGTGTATATCGCTGATGGTCGCATCACTTCCATCACTCATGCGCCGGCAGGTTTTGTGGCAGACCAGACGATAGATGCCACCGGCCTCGTCGTTTGTCCCGGTCTGGTAGATTTATCAGCGCGATTACGCGAACCGGGTTATGAATACAAAGCCACGCTCGAATCTGAATTGCAATCGGCATTAGCTGGTGGTGTTACGAGTTTGCTGTGTCCTCCGGATACCGATCCCGTACTCGATGAGCCAGGTTTGGTTGAGATGCTCGTGCATCGCGCACGCATACTTAATCAATCGCATGTGTATCCCCTGGGCGCGCTGACCGTCGGGCTTAAAGGTCGTGAACTGACTGAAATGGCTGAATTAACCGAAGCTGGTTGTGTAGGTTTTTCGCAGGCAGAGCACACCATAGAAGATACCAACGTGCTCATGCGTGCGATGCAGTATGCGAACACCTTTGGCTACACCGTGTGGTTGCGTCCTCAGGATCCGTACTTAGGCAAAGGCGGTACCGCGCATAGTGGGCCCTTAGCGTCTCGATTAGGTTTGTCTGGCGTGCCCGTGAGTAGCGAGACCATAGCTCTACACACCATTTTTGAACTGATGCGCGCTACCGGAGCGCGAGTGCACTTGTGCCGTTTGTCTTCCGCCGCAGGTATTTCGTTGGTGCGCGCAGCAAAAGCCGAGGGCTTACCGGTTAGTTGTGATGTGGGTGCACACCATGTGCACCTCACAGATAACGATATTGGTTTTTTTGATTCGAATGCACGCCTTTCACCACCACTGCGCAGTCAGCGTGATCGTGATGCGATAAGCGAGGCTCTGTTAGATGGAACAGTCGATGCCATCTGTTCCGATCACACACCTGTTGATGATGACGAAAAACTTTTACCTTTCGGCGAAGCGTCTCCCGGTGCAACCGGTCTAGAACTATTACTGTCGCTGTCATTAAAGTGGGCTGATGACTATTTGTCGGGTAGCCAAAAATTATCTGTCGCATTGTCCCGAATTACATGTAACTCAGCACGGGTTGCAGGTTTATCGTCAGGCACCTTGTCGCTGGGTAGCGTGGCCGATGTGTGTATTTTTGATCCGGAAGTACGCTGGCAGGTAAATGCAGCAGCTATTGTCAGTCAGGGCAAGCACACCCCTTTTCTTGGTTATGAATTACCCGGTCAGGTCCGACATACGATCGTCTCCGGACGACTCGCCTACAGTCGTTAATCACTATGCCCGTGTATCCATTAGCCAGACTAGGCGTACATTTGTTTGTAGGTTTATGGAAAACCGCTGTGATTTTTCCTTGGCTTAATGAGCAAGGACGTGAGCGCCGCATACAACGCTGGTCGCATCAATTGGTCACAATTTGCGGCATCGACATGTCGTTTGATGCGACTCAGCAGGCAGAACCTGTTTCACCCGCACTCATTATCTGCAACCACATCTCCTGGTTGGATATTTTTGTCATCAACACCATCCATCCCTGCAGCTTCGTCGCTAAATCCGATATACGCAAC
>JAULVH010000306.1:0-3657 GCA_032111105.1 Burkholderiaceae bacterium
CAGGGCGGATCGATAGTCGCCGGTCCCGACGCAAACCAGGCAGTCGCTGTAGAGCATGCGCGCGCCTTTGCTGGATTGGCAGGCGTGGATCTGGCCAAAGTGGTTTCCACCAAAAAATCCTACGAGTGGACTCAAACAGAGTGGGAACTCGGCAAAGGTTATGGCGAACTAAGCTCACCAAAATTTCATGTGGTCGCGTTTGATTACGGCGTGAAGTACAACATCCTGCGCATGCTGGCTTCACGCGGTTGTCGCGTCACAGTACTACCTGCGCAGTCCACAGCGTCCGACGCGCAGGTTCTTAAACCGGATGGTATCTTCCTTTCTAACGGCCCAGGTGATCCTGAGCCGTGCAATTACGCTATTGAAGCCGCGCGCGAATTAATTCATGACGGCCTGCCTACCTTTGGTATTTGTCTTGGACACCAAATCATGGCCCTTGCTTCAGGCGCGAAAACAATCAAAATGAAATTCGGTCACCACGGTGCCAATCATCCGGTACAGGATTTGGCTACCAAAAAAGTCATGATTACTTCTCAGAACCACGGCTTTGCGGTAGATCCGAATACGCTACCTGCAAATTGTCGCGTTACGCATATCTCTCTTTTCGATAATTCCCTACAAGGTTTTGAACGAACTGATCGTCCTGCATTTTGTTTTCAAGGTCATCCCGAGGCCTCACCCGGGCCGCATGACATTGCCCCTTTGTTTGATCGTTTCGTGGCAATGATGGAGAAATACAAACATGGCTAAGCGTACCGACATAAAAAGCATACTTATCATCGGTGCGGGTCCGATTGTTATTGGCCAGGCTTGTGAGTTTGATTACTCGGGTGCTCAGGCATGTAAGGCACTGCGCGAAGAGGGCTACAAGGTTATTCTGGTTAACAGCAATCCTGCCACCATCATGACTGATCCGGAAATGGCCGATGTGACTTACATCGAACCCATTAACTGGCAGGTAGTCGAGCGCATCATAGCCAAAGAAAAACCGGATGCTATTTTGCCCACCATGGGTGGGCAGACGGCACTGAACTGCGCATTGGACTTACATCGTCATGGTGTACTTACTAAATACAATTGTGAGTTAATTGGTGCAACACCTGAGGCCATAGATAAAGCCGAAGATCGTTCCAAGTTCAAAGATGCCATGACCAAAATTGGTTTGGGTTCTGCTCGCTCGGGTATTGCACACGACATGACCGAAGCATGGTTGGTTCAGAGGGATGTAGGGTTTCCAACGATTATTCGTCCATCGTTCACCATGGGTGGATCGGGTGGCGGCATTGCTTACAACTCTGAAGAATTCGAAGCCATTTGTAAACGAGGCTTAGAAGCTTCACCCACCAATGAATTGTTGATTGAAGAATCACTGTTGGGTTGGAAAGAATTTGAAATGGAAGTCGTTCGAGATAAAAACGATAACTGCATTATCGTTTGCTCGATTGAAAATCTTGATCCTATGGGTGTGCACACGGGCGATTCGATTACGGTTGCCCCAGCGCAGACACTCACGGACAAAGAATACCAAATCATGCGCAACGCTTCATTAGCGGTGCTGCGTGAAATTGGTGTCGATACGGGTGGCTCTAATGTTCAGTTTGCCGTTAATCCCAAAGATGGTCGATTAATTGTCATTGAGATGAACCCTCGGGTTTCACGCTCATCAGCCTTGGCGTCGAAAGCCACAGGTTTTCCGATTGCTAAAGTGGCGGCCAAATTGGCAGTGGGCTACACGCTCGACGAACTACGCAACGACATTACTGGAGGTGCGACGCCGGCCTCATTTGAACCGTCGATTGATTATGTTGTAACCAAGATTCCGCGTTTTGCATTCGAAAAATTTCCAGCAGCAGATAGTCATCTGACCACCCAAATGAAATCGGTGGGTGAAGTGATGGCCATAGGTCGTACTTTCCAGGAGTCGTTTCAAAAAGCTTTGCGCGGTCTGGAAGTTGGCGTTGACGGTATGAATGAAAAAACTACCGATCGTGAAGTCATTGAAGAAGAATTAGGTGAACCAGGTCCAGAACGTATCTGGTATGTAGGCGATGCATTCGCTCAGGGTTTTACAGTTGAAGAAGTGCATCAACTGACTAAAATCGATCCTTGGTTTCTTGTGCAGATCAAAGAAATTATTGATATCGAACTCTGGTTAGAAACCCAAAAAATTTCCGAGCTCACCAAAGAAACGCTGTTGGCCTTAAAGCGCAAAGGTTTTTCTGATCGACGGTTGGCTAAATTATTAAAAGTAGAAGACCGTGAAGTTCGTAAATTACGCCGCATGATGAACGTGCGACCAGTTTATAAACGCGTTGATACCTGTGCGGGTGAATTCGCCACCGGTACGGCGTATATGTATTCCACATATGAAGAAGAGTGCGAGTCACAACCAACATCGCGCAAGAAAATTATGGTGTTGGGCGGTGGCCCTAATCGTATTGGTCAAGGTATTGAATTCGATTATTGTTGCGTACACGCGGCATTCGCCATGCGCGAAGATGGATACGAAACCATTATGGTGAACTGTAATCCTGAGACTGTATCAACGGATTACGACACGTCGGACCGTTTGTATTTTGAGCCACTCACGTTGGAAGATGTGCTCGAAATCGTAGACAAAGAAAAGCCAGTGGGTGTGATCGTTCAATACGGTGGCCAGACCCCATTAAAATTGGCGCTTGATCTGGAAGCCAATGGCGTACCTATCATAGGTACCAGCCCCGATATGATTGATGCAGCAGAAGATCGCGAACGTTTTCAAAAGCTTCTGCAGGAACTCAAACTACGTCAACCGCCTAACCGCACGGCACGTACCGAAGAGCAGGCTCTGGCGTTAGCACAAGAAATTGGCTATCCATTAGTTGTGCGGCCTTCGTATGTATTAGGTGGTCGTGCCATGGAAATCGTGCATGAGCAGCGTGATCTAGAACGCTACATGCGTGAAGCCGTAAAAGTGTCCCATGATTCACCTGTGCTACTTGATCGCTTCTTAAATGACGCCATCGAAGTCGATGTGGATTGCCTCTCCGATGGGAAACGCACATTCATAGGCGGAGTGATGGAGCATATTGAGCAGGCTGGTGTGCACTCGGGCGACTCGGCATGTTCACTGCCACCGTATTCGCTTTCTAAAGAAACCATAGAGATACTGAAAGAGCAGACGGCCTTGATGGCCAAAGGCCTCAACGTGGTTGGATTAATGAATGTGCAGTTTGCGATTCAGCAGCAAGAAATCGACGGCAAGATGCAAGATGTGGTCTTTGTGCTTGAAGTCAATCCGCGTGCATCACGCACAGTGCCGTATGTATCTAAGGCAACGGGTTTGCAGCTGGCGAAAATTGCAGCACGCTGCATGGTTGGACAGTCGCTCGATAGTCAGGGCATAGACAAAGAAGTTGAGCCACCTTATTTCAGCGTGAAAGAAGCGGTATTCCCGTTTAATAAATTCCCCGGCGTGGACACCATACTCGGCCCAGAAATGAAATCGACTGGCGAAGTCATGGGTGTTGGTAAAACCTTTGGTGAAGCCTTTGTTAAATCGCAGCTTGGGGCCAGCATTCGTATGCCTACCTCAGGTCGGGTTTTCCTCTCTGTTAAAAATAGCGACAAGAAGCGCGCAGTTCAAGTGGCTAAGGCCTTGGTAGATGTTGGATT
>JAULVH010000306.1:3667-5359 GCA_032111105.1 Burkholderiaceae bacterium
CTGTGGTTGCAACCAAAGGTACAGCAGCGTCGATAGCCGCTGCTGGCATACCGGTGGAAACAGTCAACAAGGTAGCTGAGGGCCGGCCGCATATAGTTGATATGATCAAGAATAATGAAATTGCATTGGTCATTAATACCGTAGAAGAAAAGCGTACAGCCATACATGATTCGCGCACTATTCGTACGTCGGCGCTGGCTGCCAGAGTAACGACCTACACTACGATTGCGGGCGCTGAGGCTGCCGTAGAAGGAATGGCTCACCTTAAAGAGCTGCATGTGTATGATTTGCAGAGCATGCATGCTTCGCTTCACTGATTTATATTAAACTTCTGATATCGAAGTTCCGCCGGCACAGGCTGCTTATTTCCGCAGCATGTGCGTTTTAATTTTTTAGTGAAACCATGACAAGCACAGTCCCCATTACCGTACACGGCGCGCAATTAATGAAAGAAGAATTGCAGCGTCTTAAACATGTTGAGCGTCCTGCTGTCATCAATGCGATTTCCGAGGCTCGTGCGCAGGGTGATCTTTCGGAAAATGCAGAATACGATGCAGCTAAAGAGCGCCAAAGCTTTATAGAGGGACGTATCGCAGAACTCGAAGGCAAGCTCTCAGCTGCGCAAATTATTGACCCCACCTTGCTCGATGCCGAGGGAAGAGTCGTTTTTGCATCCACGGTCACTTTGCAGGATCTCAAAAGCGGCGATAACGTGACGTATCAAATCGTGGGCGATGATGAAGCTGATCTCAAGGTATCGAAAATTTCGATTAGCTCACCGATTGCGCGCGCTTTAATTGGTAAATATGCTGGCGATGAAGTTGAGGTGCAGGCACCTGCTGGCGTTCGTTCCTACGAAATCATCGATGTAAAGTACATCTAAGCGCAATGCTCTCTGCGCTGCTGCCCAGATTGCGGATTTTATTAGCCACCTTCTGGACTGGCAGCCTGTGGACCGTAGGCTATGTCGTTGCCCCGGTACTTTTTTCTACGTTATCTGATAGAACTCTTGCTGGCACCCTTGCCGGTGCAGTTTTTAGAGCGCAGGCGTGGATATCACTGGTTTGTGGTGCCACGCTGCTAGCGATAGTCTGGGCTGACAAACAAAACCTGTCGCGCTCAGTGCTAATCAAACTAGTGATCAGTATGCTTGCGTGCACATTGATTGGTTATTTTGGTTTGCAGCCTTACATGGCAGAACTGCGAGCGATTGCAGCGCAGTCAGGTGGCATCATGGATGACGCTATGCGCACCCGGTTTGGCGTGCTGCATGGCGTGGCGAGCGTCATTTATTTATTACACAGCTTGTTGGGCGTAGGCCTTGTTCTGAAATCTAAGTAACACGGCGGCTTGCCGTTATCTTCCCAGCGAATTTTTCTTCTGACTTGTCTGACGCACCTTAGCGCGTTTGACATTGCCGCCGGCCGTGATGCGTTCATTGCCTTTGACCATAAGTTTTTTGATCGTTGGCTTTTTTGTCGGATTGGTTTTGACAATAACTACTTCGCGCAAGCCTTTGCCACGAGTCGCTTTGGCTTCTTTTACGACTTCTTTTTTAGGTCGATACAATACCAACAATTTACCGATGTGTTGAACCGGTGCGGCTCCAAGTTCTGCGCAGATACTTTCGTAAAATCCCAGGCGCGCTTCACGGTCGTCACCCAATACGCGAACCTTAATCAGACCATGTGA
>JAULVH010000307.1:0-6822 GCA_032111105.1 Burkholderiaceae bacterium
GACTCTTTCTGAGAAACGCAAACGTAATTTTTCTGATGTGCTTAATCACGCAACGTTTGGTTTAAACAGAGTCAGCAAAGAAAGTTCACAACTACTTAATTACGCATTGGGACGCGATGCTGCGATCTCATCAATCAGCGATTTATATGAAGTTTTTAAACGCCAGTGTCAAATAGATGAATGCTCACCATTTCGTCAAAATGATTTGATCTCATTAAATGCACTATGCACTCCAGTAAAACTTACTGCAGGTCAAGAGTATGTGTTCGTTGCGTCTGGCATCGACCTTGCCGCGCTTCGTATTCGCTTTGTACAGTAGCCCTCAACCCTGATACGTTATGAGCTGCTGCTTAGAAATTGATTTTCTTCAAGTTGAGGTGAATAATGTCAGCACATCTAACATTCAAAGAGAGAAATGAATTTAAGTTACGTCTTAATTCAAGCCTGAAAAATGTCGGACTCAAGTCAAACAGCCCGACACAATTACGATCAGCCTTCCTAAGCATGGATAAAGAGTCAAATATATCTCTTGCAGCTGTGTACAGATGGCTCGAAGGCGAGTCACTGCCTGACTCGCAGAATATGAAAATATTGGCACAGGTTTGTAATGTGTGTCCTTACTGGTTACGTACTGGTTTGTTGAAGAGCGAAGATTATCAACAATCAGAATAATCTTCTAAACGAAGGGCTACTTTCTGCATTTTTTACTTGCACAAAATATTTTTCTTCAAAAATAGTTCAAAAAAATCTCATCTTTTAACTAGCTTTAGATTTCTTTAATTATCTATCAATTTTGATAGCTGCCGCCGCCTTAGGGAAAAAAATAGGCGTTTTACTGCAATTTTGTCTGTAATGGTTGGTGCCGGCTTGCGGGCAGCAGTGGCAGTATGTCGCCACGTTTTACGATCGGGGTAATAGTTGCAAACGATTCACTTAGGCCTTTGTTTGATGGCTTAGACACTTTTCTGAACAGGATACTGAAATGAAAATAGTCGATTTAGAAAATTATTGGAAAAAATTTCCTGACTTTAATTTAAGTCACGTCTTACTAAGAATACCGTTAGCAATTGTTTTCATTCAGCAGGGGCTAAGCAAATTTCCCCTCGATCCAGCAATGGGAGCTGCTTTTGGATTACCAACGCTAGTGTGGTGGGTAGTTTGCTACGGCGAGGTTGCTGCAGGCGTTGGACTTATGATCGGAGCTCTAGCAACTTTACCGCACCTAAAAGACATTCCTGTGGTAGCGGAATTAGGTGACTTAATCACGCGATTTAGTGGCATCACCATGTGCTGCATCATTACTGGCGTGATCTGGGTAGTTATAAAGCCCGAAAGCTTTGCACAATTTGTTTTGCATGACTACTTACACCTCTCCCTTTGGGTTGGTGGCCTTTATTTTGGACTAAGAGGTAATTGGGCCGTTGCAGTTCAAAAGAGTACATTTGCTGATACTCAACCAAATTACGATGGTAAAGACAGTATTTTGTCGAAATAAAAAAATGACACAACATTACTTAGATAATCAGGATCATCTATGTCAGAAAATTTAGCAGTTCGAGCCAAGAAGAAAACCGCTTCTACCTACTTGGCTCTTGCTGCCATATTTGTTGCTATTTTTGGCGGTATCACAGTAATAGCGTATTTCATATCTAAGTTAAATTTTTAAACTTTAGCATACACTGGTCTGGGGTTCTCAAAAAAGCTCGCATTGAATCAATCCACACATAACAACCAACTCTAATTTACAAGATTAGGCTGACCTATTGTCTAGTCACCTTGCTACCTCAAATTGCACTGACATGTTTGATCCGAAGTGACGCTGAGGGATTTTGTACTTCGGGACAGTATCCTTAAAAATTTACAGGCTTGCGCGCATATGGATGTAATCTACATATCATGAAAAGATAGTTAATTTCCATAACGCTATTGATGTTCATTTGCAGCCAAGGGCTTGCTCAGGAAAAACGTGCGTCTTTGTTTTGTGGACCAAGTCTTAATTACTACTGCTCTCCTGAGCAGGAAATAATGGCTATACGACGAGATCAGTTAAATCCTCAACAGAACCAGCCAACGACTGCTCAACAAAATATGGCTAGGTATCTAGATTTGGAGCAAAAACGCCGAGCCAAACTAGAGCAGGAACTTGGAAGGATAAAGAGATAAAAACTTCAATAGCTGTACTACTTTGGGCCTGAGCATTTAACCCTAGCTTACAATCCAAACTCGATGGGATCGCCCACCAATTTAGTTGCCTGCTGGAAATTTGTCCTAAGAGTCTTCGTTATACTAGCTTGGTAAATATTTCTGCATCTCATGTGCCGTTATCTATTTACTGGCGGCTATTCGTTTTTCTCCGCCCGGATGAACTTACCGTTCTCAAAGACACCCTCCTTAGCAGGACTTCCATCTGCATAAGTTTCAATTCCTCTTCCGTTGGGTTTGTCGTCTTTCCACTCACCAGCAAATCCCCCCCCATCGGCAAAGGTAAACGTACCTTGACCGTTGTAGTCGTCATCTCTGAACTCCCCAACGTACTTATTACCATTGCTAAAGGTGTGTGTACCCTGACCGTTGCGTTTGCCGCCTTTGTACTCCCCAAAATACTTGCTTCCATCAACATAAGTTTCAATACCTCTTCCGTGGTAATTGCCGTCTTTGAACTCCCCAACGTACTTGTCACCATGGACATAAGTGAGCGTACCCTGACCGTTACGCTTACCGTGTTGGAACTCACCTACGTATTTGTTACCGTTATCAAGGTTGTACGTACCCCAGCAATTATGGTAACGAACCATTTGATCCTTAGGACAAGGTTTAAGCTTATTTAAATTGTTAAGCTCCAGTCCCCATGCAGTAGAAGAAAAGATAAGAAGAAAAATAGTAATTAGGTGCATAGTGGTCGCTTGAAATGATTAGATTGGAAAGGTACAGTATCTGATATATCTCGATGCTTGTAATCGCTGTTAGAACGATATCATGCGTGTGATGCACTTAAATAAACTAACTGGGATTAGAACATCTACCCCAAGTAAAACTTATACAGTTTAAGTGTCAAAAACATTAATTTTTATTATACGTATACGATCCAGTACCTTGCACAAAGACCAACTGTACTTTAAATTAGAGTAATCTCAAGATGTAATTTTCTTCTCTTGTTGTATGCAGCTTTTAAGTGCGCTTGATTTTAATTTCTGAAGCCATTTAGGTTTTATAGACTGATCCTTAGAGATTTGATTCAACTGCTCTTTTGTTGCTTTTTTCAATATGTAGTCTGATTCGCACTTACAGTATTCGTTAAAGTCACTTTCTTCTAATGGTCGGCCTTTAATTCCTTTGTGCTCACTCAACTGCTCGTAAACACAAGCTTTCTGAATATCCATTGAAAGTTCACCAGCAAAAGTCTGCAAACAGAACACCATAAAAGGGAGAGCTATTAGTTTCCTTATTAAATTCATTTTTTTCCTTTGAGTTTATTGAGTTGTTTACTTAGCGTTTTTTACGAATACTAAAACTAGCTTACATAAGTGTTCAGTTAGATTCATAGGTACATAGTCTTGCCAGCATAGATCACCGCAGAACCAGCCGCATCAGCCACTGCCAAAACCGTACATCCCTGAAGTCTTATCAACTGTAACCGTCCGGTAAACACCGTCTAGCTGTTTTAGAAGAGATCTGCGAGTCTACGTGCCCACGTATTTTAAATGGGCACGTATAGATGAGTGATACACCTTTATCCCCACCCGAGTCGATTGCTGGCAAGCCCATACGCCGGCGCTATAGTCTGGCCCTTAAGCGGCAGATAGTTGAAGTCTCTCTGCGTCCGGGCGTGTCCGCCGCCCAAGTCGCCAGGCAGTATGGATTGAATGGCAACCTTCTTCATACCTGGCGTTGGCAGTACCGAAACGGTTTGTTCGGTACCGTGACAGATGCCCGTTCCGTATCGCCTACTGAAGGACTCATTCCAGTGCACGTGGGCGCTGACGAGCCAATTGATGGTAGCGCGAGTGAAACAGATCGAGGCCTGACGATACGATTTGGCGAGTGGCATATTTCCCTGCAAGGCGAGCTTGACCCGACCATTGTTCAGATACTGCTTAGCGCCGTAGCCCGATGATCAGTTTGCCGGCGGGCACGCGCATCTGGTTAGCTGCGGGTGTGACCGATATGCGCCGTGGCTTTGATGGATTGACTGCACAAATTCAGCAGACATTAGACGCCGATCCGTTTAGTGGTCATGTGTTTGTATTTCGTGGTCGGCGAGGTGATCGAATTAAAGTGCTGTGGTGGAGCGGCGACGGCATGTGTATGTTTGTCAAACGACTCGAGCAAGGTCATTTCGTGTGGCCAGAGGCTGCGAGTGGTTCAGTGTATTTAACAGCGGCGCAGCTTTCTATGCTACTTGAAGGGATTGATTGGCGACGTCCTATTCGCACACATAAACCAACGCAGGTTTGATACTTTTTATTTATGCCGCCAATCACGTGAGCGAATCACGTAAGAGACCCCTATTCATTGGCTTTAGATGCAAAATAAATTGAATGCCTGAAGTGCGTTTGATAAAATATTAGCCATGCAAACAAGCCCTCCACACCCAACCACTATCGCCGAATTACAGGCGATGTTGTCGGCTCAGTTTGCTGCAAATATAGCGCTCACTTTGGAGCGCGACGCATTTAAAAAAGATAATGCGGAGCTACGACTAAGCAAGATCAGCGACAGCGAAGAAATCAAGCGTCTGAGCTTACTCATCGCAAAGCTCAAGCGCGTTGTCTTTGGTCAGAAGTCTGAGAAGCTGAGCATCCAGATTGAACAGCTTGAGCTTGAACTCGAAGAGCTGCACATTACCCAAGGCCTGAAGCTACCGGTTGTTGATGTTGCCGAATTCACCGAGCCGCGTGAGCCCAAGGCACCTAAGCGTCGCCCATTGCCTGAGCACCTACCGCGCGATATTTATACGCATAGGCCAGATCAGGCGGCTTGCCCCGACTGCGGCGGTAATTGGAACGTGCTCGGCGAAGACATGAGCGAAATCCTTGAGTACATTCCGGCAAGCTATCGAGTCGTTCGGCATGTGCGTCCGCGCATGACCTGCTCTTGCTGTGATCGCATGGCGCAAGCGCCAGCGCCGAGTCGTCCGATTGCACGTAGCTACTTCGGTCCCGGGTTGATTAGCCACGTGATTGTGTCCAAGTACATGGACCATATGCCGATCTATCGTCAGTGCCAGCAAGCGGCGCGAGAGGGCATCGAGTTGAGCGAAAGCACGGTAGGTGATGTCGTGGGTGGCGCTCACCAACTGCTACGTCCGTTGATGAATGCGCTTGAGCGTTACGTGTTCTCTGCAGCGAAACTCCATGCGGATGACACCCCCATCGGGGTGCTTGCTCCAGGTAACGGAAAGACTAAACAGGGTCGACTCTGGGTCTATGCCCGAGACGATAGACCTGCGGGCGATACAGCGGCTCCAGCGGTCTGGTTTAGGTACTCTGCGGATCGCAAGGGAATCCATCCCCAAGCGCATCTAAAGGATTACCAAGGCGTACTGCAAGCCGATGCGTATGCTGGCTACAACCCGATTTACGCATCGGGTCGTGTGCTTGAAGCAGCCTGTTGGGCGCACGCTAGACGAAAGTTCTACGACATCCACGCAGTACAACCGACTCCGATCACAACGTATGTGTTGGCACAGATCGGGGAGCTCTACAAAATCGAGGCCAGTATCCGAGGCAGCCCGTGCGAACGAAGGCGAGAAGTTAGGCTGCAGTACTCAAAACCGATTGTTGAGGCGCTACACCGGTGGCTCAATGATCACCTCTCGACCCTATCGCGTAAATCTGTGACGGCTGAGGCAATCGGCTATGCCATGAATCAATGGCAAGCACTGACACGCTATCTCGATGATGGACGCATCGAGATCGATAATAATGCCGCTGAGCGCGCCCTGCGCACCGTTGCTTTGGGTCGCAAGAACTACCTGTTCCTCGGGTCCGATGCGGGTGGCGAGCGGGCAGCGACGATGTATAGTCTACTTGGTACGGTCAAACTCAACGGCATGAACCCTGAAACCTATCTCAGGCATGTATTAAGCCTGATCGCCGATTACCCGGTCAATCGAGTCGACGAGTTGTTGCCATGGAATGTGTCACTCTGAGGCCGCCACTACCAAATTGATCATCGATAAGCATGAGCACTCAGCAGACCATCCTAGATCGCGACCTGTTTGTACAAGCCTTACGCCAAATGAGCGAGGCAGATCTTGTATACGTAAATCGGATGGTGGTTGAGCGCCTTAACCTTCTAGCGCAAGCAAAAAGTACAGTGCAATTAGCCCAGTTTGCTGAAGGGGATCGCGTAAGCTTCACCGCCCATGATGGCACGCTTAAAAACGGCAGGATTATGCGCCTAAATAAAAAGACTGTCAGCTTGTTCACGGATGACGGTCAGCAGTGGAAAGTGTCGCCTGCGCTATTGCGCAAATCAACCGACTAACATCAGCATCGCAATAACCGGATAAGGATACGAATAGCGGTACTAAGGCAAGACGGTAATCACCGGGTGCTTACTATCAACTCAACATAAAAAGAATTTTATTCATCTTAGATATCCTTCCCTAAATTGATTTTCTTACGGGTCAAGGCAAGACAAAGGGAGAGCGGCACATGAAAAGAGAACAGCAGAGAAAAATCGGCATCGGTATCTTCAGCCAATACTCATGATCAAGTCATTCAAGATCCCTGGCAACACGAAAACCGCTAGCGCTAAAACGGTAATACGTTGGATGGCTTCCATCTCTAACAGTGGCTCTTAAATTCTGAGGATCAT
>JAULVH010000308.1:0-7319 GCA_032111105.1 Burkholderiaceae bacterium
CTGGGCTGCTGTGCGCGCAGACAGTTGACACCAACAATCCAGAGATCGTTGTTAAAAGCGTTTATTGCGTGGCGTTTGATTTGAGTGGTGTGCTGGTTAATCGTAGCGGTCAGGAATTTCATGGCACGCTAAATGTCGCCGTACGCGATGAAGAGGGCGACATAGTCGGTCGTAACAGGATCAAGTTGCGTGTTGGTCCTGAAAACGGCAAGCGCTTTGCCTTCTACTACATCAATACGATGAACTGCCGCCGGCATACCTTTGAATTTAAACTCGATCCAGACCTCGCCTCAAAATAAGGCAGGTTATTTCCGTCAAGGTACAAGCGCAGCCCGGGAACTTTCTCGGGCTTTTTTGTTTTTAGGCTGATATAAGTCAGCGTTTTGCGCGATCTGGCGAGCCTGTGGTAAGGTCGTTCTATGCCGGTTTTGTTCCATTCCTTGATGCTATTTCGCCGAACAGTTATTTTGCTGCTGTTGGGCTTGTTACTGCCCATGCAGAGCACCTTGGCCTATGCACGTTCTATCGCTATGCTGTTGCCGGTTAGCTCGATACACGTCATGTCGCCCGCACCCGCTGCGCAGGAAACTGACCAGCATCATCACTCAGCGCACCTTGTAACTGCCTCAGTTATATCAGAGCACTCCTCTGCGCAGCCGCATCATCCAAATGTCGCAGCCAAGCGCTGCCATACGCCTGCGAAAAATAGTAGTGCTTGCGATGATTGCGCAAAATGCTGCCTGATAGGCGCTGCTGCTTCACCTTCTTGTGGTCTAGCTGCGCAGAGTCTTGAAACTACACGTGTGGTTTTCATGACGTGTACTCACCTACTGTCTGGTTTTATTCCGGACGGCCTCGAACGACCTCCCCGAACTTTTCACGCCTAATCTTGCTATAGCGATTTATCGCTATAGCAGTCTGCGCTGTTGACGGCTTGCGCAGCCTATTCTTGTTAGGAGTGTTTATGAATTTTTCGCAAAGATGTGCGCCTCTGTGCGCGCGTGTCATTGTTTGCTTACTGCCGCTGGTCTTGCCGGGGTGCGCCAGTCTTTCATCCGATGGCGGATATGATCGCGTATCAGAATTAAGTAAAGAACGCATAGGCTATGCCGCACCCAAAGCGCCAGGTTCACCCCAGGCGCAAGAACGCCTACGCGCCTTGTTAGGAGAGCCACTTTCACCCGATGCAGCGGTGGAAATCGCCTTACTCAGTAACCAGCGATTACAAGCGTCGTTAGCTGAGTTGGGTATCGCCGAAGCCGATCTGGTGCAGGCCGGCAGATTACGCAATCCGGGTTTTTCGTTTGGACGATTGTCGGGTAATGGCGAGGTAGAAATTGACCGCGCCATTATGTTTGATCTGAGTGGTTTGCTGACTATGCCGTTACGGCGAGCCATAGAACAGCGCCGTTTTGCACAGAGCCAGTTACAGACGGCGTTGAGTATCGTGCGTTTGGCAACGGATACGCGTCGTGCATATTTTCAGTTGGTCGCTGCTCGGCAGTCGCTCAGCTATATGCAGCAGGTTGATCAAACCGCTCAAGCTAGTGCAGAGCTGGCTCAACGCATGACGAAAGCGGGTAACTGGAACAAACTAGACCAGGCGCGCGAGCAGGCGTTTCGTTATGAGGTTGGCGTGCAGTTAGCGCGAGCAGAGCAAACTCAGCGCGTAGCCCATGAACGTCTGATGCGTTTGCTCGGCCTAAACGAGAGTCAAGGCCTGTTGAAGCTACCGGAGCGTTTGCCTGATTTACCTTCTACGCTACGACGTGTCGATGAAATAGAAACGCTAGCCTTGGCACAGCGCTTAGATGTGCAAGCTGCAAAGCTTGATACAGAAAGCACCGCAAAGTCACTCGGCTTAACTCGAACAACGCGATGGGTGAATGCGTTCGAAGTGGGTTATCAAAATAAAAGTGCGACCAATACATCGTTATCACAGGGTTACGAGGTCGAGCTGACGCTGCCTTTATTTGATTGGGGTCAATCGCGGGTAAGACGAGCAGAGAGTATTTATATGCGCTCGTTTTATCGTACCGCTGATCTGGCGCTGCAAGCTCGTTCCGAAGCGCGGGAAGGGTACGGCGCCTATCAAACGAATTTCAATATCGCGCATCAGTATCGCGATGAAATTATTCCTGCACGTAAGCGTATCTCCGATGAAGTTCTGCTGCGCTACAACGGCATGCTCACCAGCGTCTTTGAATTACTGGCAGATGCGCGTACGCAAATTTCCAGTACCAATTCGGCTATTGATGCGCAACGTGATTTTTGGGTGGCAGATACCGAACTCAATTTTGTAGTCTACGGCGGCAGCCTCACCAGCGTATCGGGCACGGGTTCGGCAGTTAATGTCATGCCAGCGGCAACGTTGCGCGCTCATTAAGAGGAATACATCATGACGTCACGCAGAGAGTTTTTTAAACAAGCCGGCATAGTGGCCTTAGGTGCTAGCGCTATCAGCCGAGTTGGTGCGGCTTCCTTACCCGAGTTGGTCGTTAGTCACGATGCGAAAACAGCGCCACCGCCGTTGCCAGCGAGTGGTCGTCCGTTTCATCCGGTAATAACGCTCAATGGCTGGTCACTGCCCTGGCGTATGAATCAGGGAGTGAAAGAATTTCATTTGGTTGCAGAACCGGTGCTGCGCGAACTGGCACCCGGCATGAAAGCTAATTTATGGGGCTATAACGGCCAGTCACCGGGGCCGACGATAGAAGTTGTTGAAGGCGATCGGGTACGTATTTTTGTCACCAATCGTTTGCCTGAGGCCACCAGTATTCACTGGCATGGACAACGACTGCCGAATGGTATGGATGGTGTATCTGGACTCACCCAGCCTGCGATCGCTTCCGGCAAAACCTTTGTGTATGAATTTATCGCCAAGCGTGCAGGTACCTTCATGTACCACCCGCATGCCGATGAGATGGTGCAAATGGCGATGGGTATGTACGGCTTTTGGGTAACACATCCCAAAGATATAAATTTCATGCGGGTTGACAGGGATTTTGTTTTTTTACTCAATAACTTTGACATCGATCCTGGCAGCGCCACACCCAAAGTGAACACTATGCTGGAATTTAATTTATGGGGCTTTAATAGTCGCGTCTTTCCGGGGATAGATTCTTTGCATGTGCGTCAGGGAGATCGGGTACGCCTGCGCGTAGGTAATTTAACGATGACCAATCATCCTGTTCACCTGCATGGTCATGAGTTTGTGGTCACGGGTACTGATGGCGGCTGGACACCACCTTCATCGCGCTGGCCAGAAGTCACCGTCGATATAGCGGTAGGTCAGATGCGCAGTATCGAATTTGATGCGACCGAGCTGGGTGATTGGTCATTACACTGCCACAAATCACACCACACCATGAATGCCATGGGCCATCAAGTGCCCACGATGATCGGTGTAGATCAGCGGGGTATCGCCGAAAAAATTTCACGGCTCATACCCGACTACATGGCCATGGGTGAACGCGGCATGGGCGAGATGAGTGAAATGGAAATGCCTTTGCCTGACAACACACTGCCCATGATGACGGGGCAGGGGCCTTTTGGCAGCGTTGCTATGGGCGGTATGTTTACGGTAATGAAAGTCAGGCGCGAACAAAAACCTGGCGACTACAGTGATCCCGGTTGGTATCGTCATCCTGCAGGCACGCAGGCATGGGAATGGACGGGCAGTTTGCCTGAGCCAGCAACCAGTACATCTGCAGGCGGGCACTCTATGCCCACAGAGAGTTCACCTGCAACAAGCAATCTGAAAGCACGCAAACCGAATGGGCATGATGGTCATCACTGACGATCAATTTGAAAAGCGCAGCTTTATTGAAAAGCGCAACTTTATTAAAAAGTGCAGCTTTATTAAAAAGCGCAGCTTTATTAAAAAGTGCAGTTACATCTAAAAGGATGATTTTATGAAGTTACTAGTTCGTTACCTGATGGCCTTGGTCTTGCTGCAGGCCGTTGCATTCAATGTTGTTTATGCTGCTGATACGCCATCCTCCCAAGCATCCGCTGAAAGAGCGCGTGCCATGCAGTGGGTGCGCGCTGAAATACGCAAAATCGATACTGAAAACAGCAAGATCACCTTGCGCCATGAGCCTTTAATCGAGTTAAACATGGGCGCAATGACGATGGTGTTTCGTGTCGATGATGCGTCTATGCTGCGCGGTTTTGCAGTGGGTGACAGGGTGAAATTTATACCCGAAAGCAGAGCGGGTCAGTTGTTCGTTAATTTGATGGAAAAAGATAACTGATCAAGAATGACCGAAGCACGTCGCGATACATTGTGAACCTAGGCCTTAAAACCGGTCGATCCGGTAAGGCCTAGGATCAGTATATGTTTCGCGTCCACACATCATTTCCGCTAACAGACGCGCGCTGGCAGCTGCTTGTGTCAATCCATGGTGAGCATGACCAAAACAAAACCACAGGCCAGTATGTTTCGGTGCTGGCCCTATCAAAGGCAGCATGTCGCTAGTGCAGGGGCGTGAACCCATCCAGGCTTGCTGATCAAGGCGAGCACCCAACGGATAAAGCTTGCGCGCAATAGGTTCTATGCGATCAAGCTGCACCGGCGTGGGTGGCGCATCGCGCAAGGCAAATTCAGCGCCTGTAGTCAGACGTATACCTTGCAGCATGGGTGCTAACGCGTAGCCGTGATCAACATCGACGATCACGTGGCTGGGTGACTTTTCTTGGGCTGAAAAATGCATGTGATATCCACGCTTGCGGCCCATGGTTAACTGGTAGCCCAACGCTTTTGCAAGATCCTCGCCCCACGGCCCTAAAGCAACTACGGCGGCGTCCATATGCAGAGATCCCTTTTCAGTACTCACTTTCCAGCGACGACCATCTTGCGTGAGACTTTGTGCGTCACCCTGAATGAATGCACCGCCGCGTTTCAAAAAGAGATGAAAGTACGCCGTAGTCAGTGCTTGTGGATCACGTATCTGTCGTGAGTCGGGGTAATGCACGCCGCCGCTGACGCCATCATCTAGTGCCGGTTCTTTATTTAGCAATTGTGCTTTGTTAAGCACATTCACATGCAAGCCAAAGGCCAGACTCTGTTGCGCTTGTTGTAGGCTGGCTTGCTCACTTTCACCTTTGCGCCAGACTTTGATCCAGCCATGCTGATTCACCAGGTGTGTAACCCCTGCGGCCTCGATCAGTGGAGCGTGTTCGGTCCAGCTATGTTCTATCAGCGGAAGCGCACCGGCAATCGCGGCAGGATAAAGACGAGGTGACGAATGGCGCCAGTAGTCCAACATCCAGGGCATCAGTGAGGGTAGGGCACTCCAGTGGTAATGTGCCGCAGTTTTTTTTTGCAGCGCATACGCAATCAAAGTAGGCCAGTCGCGTGGAAAAGAATACGGAAACACAGATGATCGTTCAATCAGACCGGCATTACCAAAGCTCGTTGCCGCCCCGGGGGTAGCGCGGTCAATTAAGACGACTTGTCGCCCCTGTTCTTGAAGTTTGAGCGCAACGCTAACGCCAACAATACCTGCGCCTAGTACCGCGCACTCTGCTGTTGTGGTTAGGGCGGAATCGGACATCAATAATTACCTTGCAAAGGGTGGATCAACGGATTTCCATTGATCGAATAAAATTAGGGTGATTAAAGTCTATTGTAAATTTTATGGCGAGCCAGCGCAGCGGTTCAGCAGTGCTGCGCAGGGGTCAAGTTTATCCAGGGCTTAGCTTCCTAGACCTGGACTTGAGCAGCGTCTCATTTTTAGTTAATCGTGGCTTCCAGCTAAGCCCGCGACCAATGTGGTTTAAAGGATTACTAATGAATAAAGTCTATCTTCTCATGATTTCATTACTGGTTAGCGCAAGCGCAAGCGCCGAAGCCGAGTGGACGCATTTCTATGAAACGCGGCTGACGAATTTTTATGTCGACAACACGAGCATCCAGCCAGTCGATGGCAAGCGTCAGGTTTGGATATTAGGTAACTCCAAAGCGCGTAAGGGTAGCGGAGAGATATCGTTCAAATCGCTACAGCAGTTCGACTGCAAGGAAAAAATGAATCGTGGCATAGCCTACGCAACCTTTAGCGGCGAAATGGCGGCAGGCGATAAGCTCACCGAGACCGATGTGCCCAGCTCCTGGACGCTGGTTTTGAGCGGCACGGCAGAAGAGACGATTTTTAAACAGCTATGTCCCTGATGTTCTGTTTTGCTGCGAGTGACTGATTAGCTCAAGCCACGGCGGAGGACCGACGCATCTGCGCTAAAAATCATTACGAGCGCAGCTTTGCAGTGCAGGAGACTGGTTTACAAGACGTGGTGCGGCAATCTGTGTGTGGTCGATAAGGATAGCGCAGGCATGTGAGAGGGCGTGGACTAAGGATGCATTAGTCATGCACCAAAGCGGAACACAGTAATACCTTCTTTAAGCAGCATGAAAAATCGCAGCATGCACAGCGGGGTGGAGACGCGCTTTGTAACCTGGCTGTATGAAGCCGACGGCTAATGTTTAGACATATAAAATCGTTAAGGTCTTCGCATGAAAGCTCATGATTTTTTGTGTGTGATGCGATGAGTAGATGACCAAGCGGGAGAGTGCGATTAGGTGCGCGCTCCTGCTAAGCGACTGACATGGCGCGTTTTTAAAGAGAAAGCGCTTGAGCCGGAGCTTGTAGGGTATTGTTTTTTGTAAGTTTTATGAAAGATGGAAGCAATGGGTATCTGGATAGAGATGGGGATTTTTGTGATCGTAATCCTTTTTGCGGCCCACCAAATTTACGATGTGAAGCGCGAACAGCGCAAGCGATCTGCCGAAAATAAAGACGAGAATCGAACGGACAAACAGTAATTTAGAAAAATATGTTTGGAAACTTGCCACGTATTAGGTTATCTTTAGGCCGAAATGACAAAGCATGGCGAGTTTGTCGTAACTAAGAAAACTTTTCGCCTGAATTCCGTATGGAGCTTATGCACCTAAAGCACGGTAAATTTCACAGGATCGCGCATGCCGTTTGATCATTGCGCAGAATGCAAACGATGCTGTTTCGTAGAGGCAGGCTATCCTGCCCTCGAAATAACCCTCACTAAAAAAGAGAAAAAAGATCTCGGCAGCGTTTGCATAGAATCTAATTGCCTGCATCTGGGCCCTGTCGGTTGCACTCTGGGTGAGAGCAGACCGTTTAGTTGCAAGCTTTATCCTCTCGCTTATAATCCTACCCGTCGTGAAATTTATTACGATACCGAATGTCCGCTGATGCCTGAATACATAAGGCAGCTAGAAGATACGTCGAGCGAGGCTTCCAGGCATCTGGCAAGCTGTAAATCAGAGCTGATTAAGCTGGAAAAAA
>JAULVH010000308.1:7329-13264 GCA_032111105.1 Burkholderiaceae bacterium
GGAAAAAACAGATAGCGGATTTTTAAAGAATAATTTTGAAATCGACTCCGATTACTTCGATTTGAAAAGACTTCCGTCTCAACCCTTCTCCAAGGACAACTAGAATGAATGGTTCTCTACACAGACTGCGCGAAGTGAGGCAAGCACGAGCGTCACAAAAGCTTATGCAGGTAGGTTGCCAAAGCTGGACGGCTCGAAATCTCTGCGTTGAGAGCTACCACGAAGACATCCTTTACTACACCACCCGCTGGGATGCGCTGTGCCCATATATAGAGGTTAGCGACGAGATGCTGGCCACGGCACCGCGCCCCTTCGTAGTCTATGCGGTGCCTCCGGATAGCCAGTTTGGGGTTGCTATCAACGACAAATACGGCATGGTCGACTGCTTCTCTGAAGATTTCTGGACCGAAGAGCGTCGTGCGCGTAAGTTCAAGGAATACGATAAGCAGTATCGTAATTTCACGATTACCCTAGATCGTATTCCGGGTAAAGATCTGACATCAGACGATATTTTCGAGATGGGCGGAGAGCATTTTGAAAAGTGCTTCATCGCCGATGAAGAAGTCGACGGCTTTGTTGATTACATTCGCACATTAGATATCTTGGTTATCCGTGTCACTTCTCCTGAGGGCGAGTTGGTGCTTACCGATGTGTCGGTGATTTTGCCAAAATATAATCAGTTGTATGGCAGCTTCTGTCAGTGGAATCGCGAGTTCAAGAATAAATCCCCTGGAATCTTTGCCTGCTTGTTGGCTTGCCGCTGGGCGCGTGATAACGGCCTGCAGTACTACAACCTCGGACCAGTCGATGATTACGGCTACAAGGCCTTGTTTGTGACCGACTATGAGCCGATTTATGCGCTAGCTTTAGTCGATCCTGAGCATCCCTTGGCTCAGGATCCTACATCGCCTCTCAAGATAGATTTCAAACCAGAAGAACTCAATCAGATTTATAGAAGCGGTTCGGCGCCGGTTGAGCTCAAGGATGTCGCTGCTTAGTTAACGGTCCTCATAAAGAAAAACGGCTGGCGCATGCGCCAGCCGTTTTTTTTAGAGGATGCTGTTTCTCATTTAATTGCTGAAATCGGGCTTTGCTTAAAGGTTAGTTGTCGCTGAAATCATGATCGTCATCAAAACTGATGTCGTAGTCTATCGTCAGCTCGTCGCCGCGTTCAATGTCGTGTATCGCCCTCAATACATCCTTATCATCGAAGCGCAGGTTGGGCTTTTTTGAGTGATTCAGATAAATCGACACATTCACTGCGTTGAGCCCGATTTCCGGTGCGAATACCCGTCCTTTTTCAACCAGACAGAATCGCGATAAATGCTTGCGCACGCTGCTAGGGACTTTTTTCAGCTCGATACGCGAAAATTTTATTTCCTTGTTGCTAACCATGCTTTTCAGGGGCGCAGTACCTTTAGGTATATCGCGCAGCGCAAATACGCCGATGCCGTCTATTTTCGACACGCCGAGTTTGCAGTAAACATCGTCGCGTAGATGGTCGTAAAGCTTTTCTTTTAGGCTGCTCATAAGGGATGGTTTCAGTTCGCGCGAGAGATAGGTATTAAGAAAAATCCTTGAGATTTCCCCCAAGGCGGGTAATCCCTGTGGCAATGGATGCCGTTCATAACCTTGATCTCTCAATCAAGTCAGCGTTCCAATCACAAAGAAATTTTTGACTCGGACCATGTCTACTCACCGAAGAAGATCTCTGAAATATCCAGGTAGAGCAAACAAGCCGTAATGCGTAGCCTCATTGTAGTAATTGAGTTTTCCAAGTTTATGTGACTCTATGCGTTGGAGGACGTCTTGCTCAGAGAGTTTGGGTGGGTAGGGATGTTCACTGCACAGAGCAAAAGACCAGTATGCACCATACAGTGGAATATAAAGACCAAATGGCGCTACGTTAGTGAAATGCTGTGTCAGACGTTGATAAATAGTTTGCACAGTCTGTGGCGAGAAAACTGGCGTACCCGTGTGCAGCACCATAGCGCCGCCCGGGGCGAGAATGCGTTTTACCGATTGGAAGAATTCTGCGGTGTACAGCTCAGAAGCTGGCGTGTCGGGATCGGTCAGGTCCAGCAGTACTAAGTCGAATTGCTCATGGCATTCGTTGACATAGGCTAAACCATCTCCGATGCGTATTTCTACACGCGGATCGTCCAGCGAGCCTTTATGGATGGCCGATAAATATTTGCGGGAAATTTGAATGACGGCTTCGTCCAGTTCAGCCAGTACGACGCGTTCCACGCCAGGATATTTCAGCAGCTCTTCAGCAGAGCCACCATCACCGCCACCGAGTATTAAGGCTGTGCGCACATTGCCGTGAGAAATGGCGGCAGGGTGAACGATCGCCTCATGATAGAAAAATTCTTCGCCTTCGGATGTCATGTAATCGCCATCTAAGCGAAACATTTTGCCAAATTGCGGTGATTCGTGGACTTCTATCAGTTGGTAGGGTGATTGTTCGCGGTGTAGCAAGGGGCCAAGTCGGTAGGCATACGCACTATGTTTGTTGAGATACTCTTGCCCCATCGTTGCATCAGCGCCAGCGTAAGCATGACCTACTTCGCCGCGTATCAAGTTCTGGCAGTTGGCTTCATCGGGCTCGAATAAATCGACTAACGAATTAAGTAGTTGGTTAGCTTTGTTGTTGTTGTCAGTAGAAAAATTACAGACATAGACATCCAATGTTACCGACTGTTGCTCTGGCCAGGTGTGCAAGGCTAAGTGAGATTCGGCTAGTAATACTGTACCGGTGATACCACCGGGCTGATGTTGAGTGAGCCCAGGAAAAGCATGAAACAACTCGCCCATAGCGGTTAAGCCGGAGGACTCAACGAGGTCCAGACAGGCGCGACGCAGATTCTCTACATCGGTCATTAGTGATAGATTTTTCTTGCATCCAGAAAGGTCGGCGGTGAGGTGTAATCCCTGCATTTTTCTCGTTCATTTATCCAGATAAAGTGTAATTCCATGCGCTGATAGTCTGTGAAACAACGCATGCTTCAAGGTGAGTAGCAATTTCGATAATGCTTTACAAATGACTGATAAATAACAAAGCTTTAAATTGTGCCACTAAATCTGGCATATTCAAAACATACGCATATGTTTTCGCCAGAGGCAGCCACTCAGCTCACCCGTATTTGTGTAAACCTGATGAGAGACGCGTAGCTGCACAGAGCGTTGAATAGACCGTTTTTATTTTCTAAGCCGGCATTACATTTTTCAAATTTATTATCCGACTTATGAAGACTATAGTTATTGTCAGCTCTCACAGCGCTCAGCCATTCGAACTATGGAAGCACAAATTAACCAAAAAATGGGGTGCAACGCGCGCAAGTAATCCAAGCTTAGGCCTGGCGTCAGTTTGCGGGTTGCATAGCCCTGCGGGCTCGCCATAAACTTCACCACCATCAGCATATCGCTGTAACAGGAAATTTATGACCGTATTTTCGCCTCATCGCGTTTCAACGTCATTACTAGATATCGACTACCTGGAATGGAATCCAGAGGGTCAGCGCACTGCTGTGCTGGTACATGGCTGGCCAGATTCGGTGCGGACCTGGTTAGGGGTAGCTCCTCAATTAGCGGCTGCGGGTTACCGCGTCTTGGCGCCATCAGTGCGCGGCTACGGAGGTACGTTTTTTCTCTCGCCGGACACACCTCGCAGCGGGCAGCTATCCGCGTTAGGGCGTGATCTGATGGAGTTTGTAGAGGTCATGCATCTTGATCGGCCTATCTTGGTAGGCCATGACTGGGGCGCACGCGCGGTAGCCAATGCGGCAGGTATGCAGCCCGGAATAGGTTCGCATCTGGTGATGATTTCTGTTGGCTACGGCACCAATAGACTCAGTCAGCCACTGAGTTTGCAGCAGGCGAAAAATTATTGGTATCACTGGTATATGAACACGCCCATGGGCATGAAATCACTGGCAGATGACAGAGCGGCTTTTGCGCGCATCATGTGGGACACCTGGGCAGCGCCGGGATGGTTTGATGAGCAGGAATTTGCATTAACAGCCGAAGCTTTCAACAATGATGACTGGGTAGAGGTTGTGACTCATTCGTACCGGCATCGTTGGGGCTTGGTGGCTGGCGACCCAGCGTATGACGCGGATGAAAAATTGCTGGCGAATTTACCTGTCTTGGCTACTCCCACCTTGGTGCTACACGGAGACGCCGACGGCGTTAATCCCCTTTACACTTCGGCCGGTAAAGAGCCATGGTTCACCGGGCGCTATCAGCGCACTGTGATGGAGGGTATAGGTCATTTTCCTCAACGAGAGTCAGCGGCCAGGGTCGCGGAGGCGATACTCGGGTTTTGTGCTTTGCCTGACTAAAAACTAATCAATAGAGCCTACCTGGTCATATATATTTGATAAAAAATTCACAGAATCACAAGAATTTTTTCAATCAATTCGTATTTTTTCTGACTAATCAGTTGACGTCGAGGAAAAATATTGTCAATATTTAGTGACAATTTGAAGTGTACATAACAAGTTACACCGATAGTTGGTCAACGCCGCAATGAGAATATATTTTGAGTGCGGATCCAGTTGTAATCGATGTCTTTTTTTGGAGGTGTCACGATGTCTGATAGAGACAAAGTTTGGCCGACCGGTTTAACCGAGGCTGAATCAGAAGAGATACACCGTCATCTGATCCAAGGAACGCAGCTTTTTGGGATGATTGCAGCTTTCGCCCATTTGCTCGCGTACATCTATTCACCCTGGCTACACTAACCCTAGGGAGACTAGAAATGATCTATGGAAAAATGTGGTGCGTAGTTAAGCCGTCGGTGGGTATTCCCATCGTCATCGCTGCGGTCGCAATAGCGTCCTTTTCGGTGCACCTGGCACTGACCCTCAATACCACGTGGGTCAAGAAATTCCTCAATGGCAGTGCTGCTCAGGTTTCGAGCATCCAAACAGAAGCGCCCCAGGTGGCGTCTCTGACATTGCAGGAAGCGGGACGAAAATAATTTTCATCCTTCGTGGTTAGGGACCCTTGGGTTCCTAACCACGGCTCTTCCCGCAAACATGAGCTCTGTTTGCTGGAACATGAATTCATTGCATGGGTTACGTGTGGGCGGATAGCTCGCAGATGCGCCAGGCGCCGTAGCCACACAGCCTGCCGTGATAGCCAATCGGCATGTGTATGCCATAAAGAGGCGTTGTTCATCGTTGGCGGATTTCGGTAATAATACGGTCTACCAAAGTGTCGTTAACAGCCTAAGCTTAGCGTTGATTTGATTCAGTGCTTAGTCTTTGGGTTTAATGCGGCTAATGATGGAATTAAAAAATCAGGAAGCACCGGATTAATTCACCAGAAACTCATCGGGAGAATCGCATGAAGACTTGGCAACTTTTATTAATAATTTGGGTAGTGGGTGCTTGCTTCATGATGGCCAACCATTTCAATCGCCAAAATATTGAGCGCATGAAGAAAAAATAAGTGTTCACTGCTAAGGCCAAAAAAACCGCAGCCATTGCTGCGGTTTTTTTTATGTCGGTAGAGCCTGGAAGAGATAAGCTAAGGAAGCGCAGTTTAAATAAAAAACTAAACGTTTCTTGAGTTAGGAACCAAGCTAACCCGCTGATTTATTTTGCCCCGCGTCGCACAGCTACGCTGGCTCGCCATAAATTGACCATAAATCAGCACCTCCCTAATACCTTGGCAAATTCTTATCAGCTCTTACCGTCAAGAATAATGATATTGCCTTCAAGTTCACCACCTTTGCGTATCTCCAGATCAGCATAAGCGATCGTGCCTCTGACTGTTCCCGTCGATTCAACTAACAGCGATGTTTTTGCTGTAATAGATTTTTCCATCAGTCCGGCAACCTTTACGTGATTAGCCACTGCATTGCCTGTCACTACGCCGTTCGGAGTTACGTTGATGGCCTCAGCCGTTAGCTGGCCTTCTGCTTTGC
>JAULVH010000309.1:0-1549 GCA_032111105.1 Burkholderiaceae bacterium
GCCCAGTGTTTTTCTCGTTTGGGCATCAGCGAGGAGTGCGCCGACTTGCTCGGCGAGTGCGCTCGCATCAAAAAAATCCACCAGCATGCCCGTATCGTTATGCCGGATGGCTTCTCGCAGCGGTGCAGTATCACTTGCCACAATCGCGCAGCCTGCGCTCATGGCCTCCAGCAGGCTCCACGACAATACAAACGGATAAGTCAGATACACATGCACCGTAGAAAGCTGCAGCAGTGGTATGAATTGCTGATATGGCAGGTTACCAAGGAAGTGTACCCGCGCCCAATCAGCGTCATTAACCTTCGGTCTAACCTCATTGGCAAAAATCGTTTTCCATGTACTGTCACCGGCGGGCTTCGCACCGTAGCTCACGCTATCACCACCGACGATCAGTATGTGCGCATTAGGGCGTTGCCGTAATAGCGACGGTAGCGCACGCATGAATGTGTGGTAACCGCGGTAAGGCTCCAGGTTACGATTAACAAAGGTAACTACCTCATCCTTCTTTGACAGTGCGAGTCCATTGCCCAATGTGATCGTGACAGTCGGGTCGGGCTGCACAGCCTCGGTATCGATGCCGTCATGGATAACCGTGATGCGATCACGGAAAGGCAAGGGAAAAGTACTTGCTTGCCACTGCGTAGGGGAGAGCCCTGCATCCGCAATATCGAAATGCAGCAAATTATTCAGATTCTTCAGTCGCATGCGGCAGGGTTCTGCAACATCAGTCACCGGAAACTCCGGGTCAAACCCCACATCGCTGCCGTTGGCGTGATAAAAAAACTCACAATAAATACCCAGCTTGGCGGTAGGCCAAATCTCTTTGAGAAAAAGGCTTTCGCCCCAACCGTGGTGCGCGACAATCACATCCGGATTAAAGCCTTGTTGCTTTAGCTTTAGCGCTGCACGAAAGCAGGCCTCACCGCGGATAGTTTTGGTTTCAAAGTCGCCTACCCAAGGATGAATATGAGGCGTGCTGCCGCGTGAGGCAGTGTAGGGCACCAGCGTCACGCCGTGCCAGTTCTGTTGCTCGATTTTTTGCATGGTCATCGCGACCACGCGATGACCGCGCGCAGCAAGTGCCGGTGCCAGAAATTTAAACTGGCCTGGAAAATTTTGGTGAATAAACAGAATATTCATGCCAACTCGTAAGGCAAATAAACAATACCGTTGGCAATTTGCGCTGCCACATTCGTTTGATTCTCAAGGGATTCTGAGAAATCAGCGAGTACCTTGCTGAAGGTTTTACTGGGGTCACTCTGCATCTGGTTGATCCACCAGTTCAGCCCCGAGCTATCGGGTGTCCGATCAAGCACGTTTTGGTACAGCCGATTGATAAACACAGAAGGACTTGGGCTACTGCCATACAACTGACGGAATTCCGCACTATCGACAAAACGGGCTGCGACCTCAACCACATTCATACCGCGTTCCATCTGAGCTATCCAGTAGCCCAGACCTTCCAGGTCCGGGGTACGATCAAATGCTGCCTTATAAACTCGGTAAGCCTTTGCGCTGTCGCCCGTCACCTCGGTAGAAACCCACCGAT
>JAULVH010000310.1:0-314 GCA_032111105.1 Burkholderiaceae bacterium
ACGAATAAAATAATTATCGTTCGGGGCGCAAGCTGTGAGGTATAGCTGGGTATGAACGGGTGACTTTTTATGCCTCCGTACGTTCAGCGCGGTATGTGGTGGTGATGCCTGAGGCAGTACATAGAGATGCAGATCTGGCGATGCAGTCTGATCAAATTTTTCTGAGCAAAAAAATAGTTGGCTCAATTACCGCTGACTGGGCAGCGGAATTTTGTGGATACAGTTTTTTACTGACGTTGGTTAGTTGTTGAACTCCAGATAGCTTGCAAATACGACGACATGTATCTACGCATTTTCTGCATCCTGCGACCATA
>JAULVH010000310.1:324-10812 GCA_032111105.1 Burkholderiaceae bacterium
CGACGCTTCAAAACGTACGTCATACGTTGGTTCATCTTGAGCCTCTATGCCATGCGCATGCGCATCTGGAAAAGGATAGGGCGGTGATTTGCTGATTACCACACCGCATTTGCCGCGTATATAGCCGGGCATACGTACATGACCGGGCACATGCTCATCACGTACACGTACTTGATCACCGGGTAAAAAAGTGAGGCACTGTGCATGGTTGCTACGGCCGGGTGCCGAAGCAAGCGCAAGAGGGTAGCTGCCGTGCGCTAGTTGTTCTAATTGTTCGCGTGTGACTAAGCCTTTTTCTACACACAGCGAAGCCAGAGCTGTTAATGAGCGTTCGTAATAACTCGCACTCAGATAATGGCGCGGCTCCATGCGCTCAATCGCATGTCGGTATTCATCCATATTGAATAAACCGCACTTCACTGCCAGGCTATATAAAGCGTTGGCGCGGATTTCCCAGTCGTCGTGAAACACGGCCGCATTTTTGCTGTGCTGTACCGGGCCGAATCCTTCTTTGCCGCCCAGATCATGTAAGCCATCCATGGTGTATTCCTTTACAGGCGAGTCACGCCTATGAGCGCGTCTTTGTTGACCAATGCAGCGAGTTGTTCTGTTGACTGTCCTTCAGTGCCGGCAGGACGTTCGGGCAACACCATGTAGCGCGTGTCGGCCGTCGTATCCCACACGCGTATCTGTACGTGTTGAGGTAAATCGAGCCCCATCTCTTTGAGTACTGTGCGCGACTCACGTACAGCGCGCGCGCGGTATTCCAAATTTTTGTACCAGTCCGGCGGCAAGCCTATGATGGTAAATGCGGTGCATGAACACAGCGTGCAACAAATAACGTTATGAATATCTGCCGTATTTTCTAGTACGACAAAATGCCTATGGTGTGGCGGCATGCTTAAACCCATCTCTTGGACAGCCGCTGTTCCATTGCTTAACAACCGTTGTTTGAACAAGGGATCAGTCCAGGCGCGTGCGACTAAGCGTGCGCCGTTGGCAGGCACCCATTGCTCACTCGCCAGATCGTGAAATGTATCGACAAATTTTTCGGGCTCCATACCGTGCTGATCGAGCACGGTATGGATGGCATCGAGTCGTTGTTCAATGCTGGCAATGGGGAGTGTCTTTGCATTCATGGGCGGGTTTCGTGTGAATTTTATGGTGAGCCAACGCAGCTTAGGTCAAGGGCTCTGCAACGCCCGGGTTGTAATGAATAAGTAGTTAATTAGGTTTATGTTATCACCCATCGATAGATTTTCCAGCCAGTCTGTCGGGTTAAGCGAGGTTTACGCGTACATACCCCGGAGATGGTTGAGGCTGGACGTTCGTTATGGCATGCTGTTTAGCCTACGTTAGTTAAACTTTAGTAAATAGTCGTTACACCATCAGGAAATAGTCATGTCAAAAGATTACAAACAAATTACTAATGATATCTCCAGCTCATTGGTTAAGTTAAAGGCCGATGCGCCAGAGATGATGAAAGGGTTTAGTGATTTGGCAGCTGCTGCAACCAAAGCAGGTGCGCTGGATAAAAAAACGAAAGAATTAATTGCTTTAGCCTTGGGCGTTGCTGCCCGGTGTGATGGCTGTTTGGGGTTTCATACGCAAACCTTGGTAAAGCTGGGCGCAACAAAACAAGAAGTCATTGAAACATTGAGTATGGCTACCTACATGGGCGGAGGGCCGTCATTGATGTATGCGGCTGATGCACTGACTGCGTTTGAACAGGCGCAGGCATAAATTGACAGGCAGCGACGCTTAACGCGTGGTGCACACTGTGGGGTTAATCGTAGGCCTGGGGTGGATATAGACTACTATCGGCCTTGGTCGGTTGTTCACGGAACGCCTCGTTTTTTATTTAATATTACTTCCTTAGCAATGAACCATCCCTACAGAGTGTCTGTCATATTCCGATTCTGCTACCGCAGCAGTCTTAATAATGTTGGTATAGACCAAAAACTACTGACCGTGTCAGGTGAAACAGAAGAATATGTTATTGCCGCACTCGCAGTAGCGTTTCCGGACAGAGATTGCTTTTCTATTGTTTCATTGAGTTGGAAATAATTTTTTGATCGATAAAAATTTGTCGTAATACTCCGCGCTGTACGGCAAGACTAAACAAATGTAATGCGTGCTTGAATCACATCCATCGTTGTATTTTGATGAGTGAACGTGTCATGACACTAGTGCCTAATAAATGCAGAGAATTAGTGGCCGCGCTAAAGCGTGGGCTGCAGCATGTGTTTGGCGCGCGCGATAGATACGTGGGTGAGTACAAGTATGGCCAGTATCACGGCCAGGGCACAATGACGTATGCCGATGGCGATAAGTACGTAGGTGAATACACCGAAGGTAACAGGCATCGCCAGGGGATATATACCTTTGCCACGGGTGATAAGTATGTCGGTGAGTATAAAAATGGTACTCGTCACGGTCCGGGCATGTACACCTCGATCAGTGGCACAACGTATGTGGGTGAGTTCCACAACGGCCAGCCTGATGGGCAAGGTCTGCATGTATGGGCTGATGGCACCCGCTATATCGGAGAATTCAAGAACGCTTTACCCTACGGACGAGGTACGCAACTATGGGCCAATGGCAATGCGTACACAGGCGAGTTCAGAGCAGGTAAGCGGTGCGGAAAAGGCACGTACACCTGGGCTAACGGCAGCCGTTATGTAGGTGAGTACAAGAGTGACAAACGACACGGACACGGAACAGAAACACATATCGACGGTGATGCGTACGTGGGCCAGTGGAGCGAAGACAAAAAACACGGGCAGGGAACTTACACATGGGCTGATGAGGATCAGTACATAGGCGAGTGGAAGGACGACCAATTTCACGGCCAGGGTATTTACATCAGCGCCGATGGCAGCCGTCAGGAAGGTCTATGGGAGCACGATGAGTTCATCCAAGAGACTTATTCACGCTCACACCTGCAGTTAGTACCCAATGTGGGGTACGGCGGCTGATAGATGAGTTGGCGCGCAGGGAGTGTGCGATACTGTATAAAAACACAGTATTCACCGAGACATGCAACCCATACCTGTTACCGCTGTTCCTTTGTCGCTACAAGGCTTTATAGCCACTGTTTCTGCGGGTTTTCCGTCGCCTGCGGCCGACCACAGCCAAAAACGCATTGATCTCAACGAGCACTTAATCCGTAATAAAGAGGCAACCTTTTTATTTCGTGTGCGTGGCGACTCGATGACCGGCATAGGTATCTACGATGGCGATACCTTGTTGGTCGATCGTTCTATCGATCCACGCCACAACAGCATCGTGTTGGCTGTGCTGAACAATGAGTTCACCGTTAAACGACTGCATCGACGGGGCGGCGTAGTGAAGCTGCTGTCCGAAAATCCCATTTACCCACCGATACAAATCAAGCAGGGAGAAGAGCTCTCGGTCTGGGGTGTGGTGACCTTCAATCTTCATAAGCTGTACTAAACGTGAAGACTCAGCCCGTACAACAGTTAGCACTCGTTGATTGCAATAACTTCTATGTGAGTTGCGAACGATTGTTTCGACCGGATCTTACTGGCAAACCCGTCGTCGTTTTATCGAATAATGATGGGTGTGTTGTCTCGCGCTCGAATGAAGCAAAAAAAATCGGTGTGAAGATGGGTCAGCCATGGTTTCAAGTCAAAGCATTGGCCGATGAGCACAATATTTTGGCCTTGAGCTCTAACTATGCGCTGTATGCCGATTTGTCGAATCGCGTGATGAATCTGCTGGCAGAGTTTTCACCCAATTGTGAGGTGTATTCGATTGATGAATGTTTTGTTGATCTTACCGGCATGCCTGAGCTTAGAAAAATCAGTTACGCGATACGCGAGAAAATTGGTCAATGGACAGGGATTCCTGTCTGCGTTGGCATAGGCCCCACGAAGACACTGGCCAAGCTTGCAAATTTTGTCGCAAAGAGGCACCCACGATCGCAAGGTGTTTTTAACTACAACGCTCTAACGCAAGAGCAAAAATTTAAACTGCTAACAAACATTGCTGTGGATGAGGTGTGGGGCGTGGGGCGTAAATTAGCCCCGCGACTGGCTGCCTATGGTGTGTGCACCGTACGCGAGTTACGCGACGCTCATGTGCCCACGCTGAGAGCAGAGTTTGGTGTGGTCGTTGAGAAGATGCAGCGCGAGCTACAAGAAATCGCCTGCATAGGTATGGAAGACGTCGCACCACCCAGGCAGCAGATCATGGCTAGTCGCAGCTTTGGAAAACCAGTGCTTGATGCGGTCTCTCTGAAAGCGGCCGTTGCCTTGTTTGTAGAAAACGCGTGTGCAAAGCTGCGAGCTCAACAATCGCATGCAGCGATGTTGCAGGTCTTTTTAAGAACCAATTCATTTCGCCCAGATTTACCTCAGTATCACCCTGCGATGAGCGTGCCATTGGTCACACCTACAGATAGCAGCCTAGTTATCAACCGATGGGCAACAACCTTGATCGATCATTTATGGCGACCGGGCTACGCGTACAAGAAGGCGGGCATCATGCTGAGTGAAATCACACCCAATACACAGCGACAGGATGATTTATTTACGCATAGCGAATCAACAGCCGATACGAAGCTCATGTCGGTCGTCGACAAAGTCAATGGACGTTTTGGACGAGGTGCCGTGCGAATTTCATCGCAAGATGCAGGAGAGGAGTGGGGCATGCGGCAAGAACGAAAATCACCTGCCTACACAACGGGTTGGAATGAATTACCTCTGGCGGGTTAGTAAACCACTATCGCGTTATAACAAGCTGCGATCGACACCACGTGCAGACATGGCGAAAAAAAACCTTGGTAAGCGGCTGCTGGCAGCCTCTATACCAAGGTTTCTTAGACAGGCAACCCAGTTAATGAGTTACCTGCGTAACGCGGGGGTCTAAACAGCAATTAGCCTTTTTTCGCCCAGGCGCTGCACCAGGCTTTAGCTGAAACTTGCTTGCCTGCGAACAGTGGGCAGTTGCCTGCTGCCGAACCGGCTGCGCCTTGATAAAGAGCGCAGTTACCGCATATCTGGCCTGCTGCGTACTTAGGCTGCTTGGATTTGTCTACCTTGGTAGCGTCTGTTTTGTAACCCAATCCGGCTGCTTGTGGATCACTTTCCGACACCATGTCTTGTGCTGATACGTTCGCTGCAGCACCGATGAGCAAGCCGGTAGTTGCAACATTGAGCATAAATACACGGCGGCCGGATGAAAATTCTGTCGATGTCTTTTTCATAACTACTCCAAATAAGCGGTAAATTTATAACGGAACAGGTTTTATGAGTAACCTAAGAGAACCTGGTGCCGAAGTATACAACCTCAGCGTCAGGGCTTATCTACCCAATAAATTCATACTCCACCTGTTCAACTAACAGGAGGAGTTAATACAACTGATTTATTGCAGATTGCTGCTTAACGAGGCAACGCTGCTGCCACAGGCTGCGCGTACGACCTTGACTTCAGAGTCAAACTTAGGTGAGCTAAAAGTCAACTTTTCATCTATCTCTTTATTCATGCTAGTTGGCATAATTTCTGACGACTTCAGTACACGAAATTCAGAGATTGCTAGAGACTGCTCAGCACAGTTAACAACGTACTCGCCCACTGCTTTTAACTCAGCTAATTCGGGATACAAATTACGAATACCTGAATCTTCCATAGCGAAAAATGCGCGCACATGAGCGATAGGCTGTTGGCCGTTGTTGGTATTCTTTGAATCAATACCAGCGACAACAGTAGAAAGTACGACGACATCAAGTGAAGCATCCGCAGTATTCGTCTCGACTGATGCGGCCTGCGAGAGGGTAGTACCACACAATAACAATGTAACTAGAATGGTGCGCAACATAATCAACCTTTTAATAATTAAATTTCAAAATAGTGTTAGTGATTTGCAGGAGGCACGCACTGCAAGTCAAACGTATTAGTTAGTAACCTGGGCGCTGCGCACGACGAAACGACCGCCGCATACATTCTCAACGATATTTTTATCGTGATGAATTACAGGTGTGTAAAAGGAAAGATCAGCGTAGCTACGATTGTTTGAACTATCTGATTTAGCTGTTGAGGTAGGCACAACTGCGAAACCTGCCATAGCAAGCTTTTGATCAGCACAATTAACTACGTAATCAATTTGCTGCAAACCAAGGGAGCCCATATCGTAGAACTCACGCATTTTGGTCATGCCATTAATCTGGTTGGTAGCGACTACAGCCCAATATTTATCAGCAACAGTGAAAGTAGCCACGTTGTCGTTATCTGAAATCACAACGGCGTTATTAGTAGTAGCAGCAAAGGCAGCACTGCTGGAAATAAGGATTGCTGTGAAAGCGATTTTGTTCAACATGGCGAACTCCGGTAGGTAAAGAAACTAATTGGTTAAATATCTAACTTCGAAGTTTACCTGATGAACATGTATTGTCAAGCTTTAATATAAACAAAATATAAAAATATGAGGGAATAAGGCAAATAACCTACATAAATGGGTTCTAGCCCCCTATTTAATTTTTAATTAGATAATATTATTGGTGATTAAATGCAAAGAAAACATCAATATTTCCTTTATTTCGATACGTTTCTCTTTGAATATCTCAGATTTAGCTTTAATATATCAACAAAATATAAACAGAACCTTGCTGACAAGTATTTGCCTCAATTCTGTGATGGCTGACTACAAAATCCGCAATAAACCCGCAGTTGTTTAAGGCACCGAAGAGACCATGGAAACAGTAAACAAGCACCAATACGCCATAGGCGTGGTTGCACGACGCACACAAACCCATCCGGAAACCATACGGGTATGGGAAAGACGTTACGAGTTAATCGTGCCAGGACGAAGCGAGAGCGGAAGGCGTCTCTATTCAGAAGACGACATCATTAAACTGTCATTAGTTAAGCAGTTAACCGAACTGGGCCACTCCGTCAGCAGCTTAGCGAGATTAACGACGGATGAATTAAGGGCGTTTATTAGCGCATCGTCGGGTACTACCCACGACAAGCAAATGCGCCGCCAAATTAAGCGACGTGTGATTTTCATAAATGACTCACTGCGTCGACGCCTTAGCCGAGATTTAGTCGCCTACGAAGACATAGTTATTGTCGATCACCCCAAAACAAAGACAACGCCCGCGAGCGCAGCACACGCTGACATTCTTATTATTGATCTGGCGACGATTAATGAAGAATCACTTCCCGAGATTCGTCGTCAACAGCTCGAAGCCGGCTGCACAAGCGCCTTGGTGCTTTTTAATTTCGCCACCAGAAAATCGATAGTAGAGCTTGAGCGTGCGGGTATAGCTTGTCTCAAAGGTTCGGTAACGGCTGCCGATATTCACCGCGCATGTACGTCTGTAGAGACGCTCTCACCAAGCACCAAACTAGAAGCGGTTAGCGCTATTGCGCCACCGCGCTTTGATAAAGAGCAGCTCGCACGTATTTCTGCCTTAACAAGCACGATTGCATGTGAATGCCCCAATCATATTGCGGAGCTGCTTATCAACCTTGGTGCATTCGAGCAGTACAGCAGCGAATGCGCGAACCGTAACGAAGCAGATGCGCAACTACATGCACAACTCAATCAGTCTGCGGGAGCTGCACGTGTGATCCTAGAAGAAAGTCTGGCTCGCTTAATTGAAATAGAGGGAATTGAAATTTAATTTCTATTCACTTTTTTATCTGATGAGCACTCTCTTACTTACTTGCTTAATTACTGGTTTGGTTGAGACCGATTCGTGAACTAAAATTTTATCTTTTTTGTGAAAAATCCTAATCATTACTGGGCTGAGTTTTTGCCACCTACCCGCGAAGCTGCGTTGCGTCGCGCAGCATCGGTTATGCCTGCGCATTATGCAAAAACGCGTAACTTCCTTGATGGGGGTGTTACTGGTTTATCCCCTTATCTAACGCATGGGCTAGTGACCTTACCCGATGTATTGAAGGTTTTTCTGGATAGAGAGTCATTGGGTATAGATCACAAACTTATTTATGAATTTGGATGGCGCGAGTTTTATCGTCATGTATGGGCGCATGCAGGGGACGGAATTTTTGAGTCTCTGCATGAAGGTCCGCTAGACGAGGCTTCATACAAAAAAGAGCTGCCGCATGACATACGACATGCTGCTACAGGTATCCCCGTTATTGATGAAGCTATCCGAACACTCTACGACACCGGTACTTTGCATAACCATGCCCGTATGTGGTTGGCTAGCTATATGGTTCATATACGCAAAGTGCACTGGCGTGTAGGCGCTGACTGGCTCGTGGCGCATCTACTCGACGGCGATTTGGCGAGTAACCACCTGAGCTGGCAATGGGTAGCAGGTACCGGCAGCCACAAGCCGTACTTGTTTAATGCAGAAAACGTCGCGCGTTACGCACCCGCGCAATGGCACAGCCCTGAAACAGTCATAGATCGAAGCTACGACGAGTTAGATGAGATTGCGCGTTCTACTAAGTCATATGACGGCATCGTAAAAAAGAATACTCACGATAGTGATCACTTTGCGCCTGTGCCTGCGATATCTTCAGCACCACCCAGCGATCTTTCATGGTGCGCCCCGACCGCTGCCGATCTGGAACTTATAACGGGCAAAGAAGTATGGCTGGTTCATCCGTGGGCATTACGTCAGCCGCCGTCGCATGTTTCAGCAAATGCTGTGGTGATTGGTATTTATTTGCGAGAGCATCATGACGCATGGCCATGGTCTGATACACGCTGGCGTTGGGTCGATGCTGCTATGGCCGATGTGACACCGCATCGCTGGCTAGTGAGTATCGATGATCTTGCTGGGGCTTTAAAAAAAGCTACGCATGTGGGTAGCGTGGATGATCTGCATGTAAGCCATTTGCTTGAAGATTTGGCAGAATTAGAACCAGCATCCATGTTATTTGCCCCGGTAAATCGCCGTTGTTCCAGCTTTTCAAGCTGGTGGAAACAAACGACACGTGGGTTGACCCAAGCGCAAGATCTAGTTTAAAAAAACTTGGCGATTTACGGTCATCGACTTAAAGAATAGGCGGAAAGAAAGATGCTTCGCAAAGCTAATCAGATATCAACTCCCTCTGCAGCCTTGCTGCAAAAAACGATCAATCGGTATGTAGATTGGATACACACGGCGTTTATTTTTCTGCTGATCGTTTTTTCCCTAGCGATTCATACACCAGCGTATAGCTCAGTAGAAAAAGCATCAGAGCCACCCGCGGGGTTGGAAGTTTTAACCACGCCACGCTTGGTAGGGCAGCATCTTTTTAAATTTTTTGGCTTAGAGATTTACCACATTAGCTTATGGTCATCGCCGGAATGGAATCCAGAGAAATGGAATCAGCATTCATTTGCGTTGTCGCTTCTTTATTCACGCAATCTAAGCGGTGAGGAGATTGCCAAGCGCTCAATTGCTGAAATTAAAAAACAGATGGTATTAGGCGACGACACTGCACAACAGTGGTTGAGTCAACTGCGAGTTTTAATTCCGACGGTTAAACCAGGCGACAGGCTAACCGGTGTGTATCAGCCCTCGGGTGGTTTAGTGTTTTGGATGGGTTCGAAAAAACTCGGCGATATTAAAGACCCCGCCTTAGCAGAGGCATTTATGGGGATATGGTTATCCACCAAAACGTCAGAACCAAAAATGCGGAAAAAATTACTCGGCGATCTTTCTTGAATCCACACCGCTATGCGCATGGCCAGTGTTAAGTTGGTTTGCTCAATTGGTTTTTGCTAGTTGGTTTTGATAAGTTGGTTTTGATAAGTTGGTTTTGATAAGTTGGTTGCGAAGCGCCTTGTGTTTGTTAAGTCCGTATTTATTTAGCAATCTCTATCAAGATTTCATTGCGCCTGCGCCAAGGTAGCGTAAACGGATCGTTGTAACGTGCGACTTGAGGAGTGCCAACCAAGGTTAACTTGCGCGCCAATGCCCACTCAGTTAATCGTTCAGTATTTTCTTTAATAGCTTTCTCAGTTGTCCACCCACTAAATCGTATGGACACCATCTCATGATCATCTACGCGACGCAGTGCTACCTGTGAATTGACCGGTTTAGGCAGAGCGTCTAATTTTTCCTGGCTGGGCATAACAAAATGCAAGCGCCAACCACTCGTGGTGGGGGTCACTGTCACTGGAGCGGTCATGGCAATTTTTCGGCTGCTTCCTGTATCGCCATTATTTTCGCCAAAGATATACGCAGCAACGCGACGAAAGCCGGTTCTGCTGGCAGAATCAAAATCGCCTGGCAATTCGGTCTCTGCCACGATAAAACTGGGGTAATGTCGTTGCTCAAATGGCGGCTCAGAAAGTAAAACGCGGTAGGGTGCTTCTTCGACAGCCATGGCAGCCTCAGTGTGGAAAAAAAATAGGTAAATTACAATTTGGAGCAACCAAACAGTAGGTATGCTACGTAGGTACATGACGTCATCCTTCTGAAAGAAAAGCAGACGCTGGTTATTAATCAAACTAACTACCGATTATGAACTACATAAAGCATAGCATCACCTCAGTAC
>JAULVH010000311.1:0-2468 GCA_032111105.1 Burkholderiaceae bacterium
GCTCAAAGACTGTCTGAAGCTTAAGGAATTGCCGGAAGAAGACAAGGGACGTTACAACACCCTCTCCGGCATGCTCATGCTATTGATGGGACGCATCCCCAGCGCCGGCGAAATCGTTGAATGGGACTGCTGGCGTTTCGAAGTGGTCGACATGGATGGCAAGCGCATCGACAAGGTCATTGCTTCACTCAATCAGGAAGCGAATCAGAACGACCCGCAAATCTAGGTCTATTTATCTACTGACAAAGACCACTTCGGTTCAATCGCTGTATGCGGAGTCCCTATAGCGCATTGAGTGGAATTTTCAGATAAGACACGCCATTGTCTTCTGCCGGCGGGAAATTACCAGCTCTGATATTGACCTGAACCGAAGGCAGAATCAGAACGGGCATCGCCAGAGTCTTATCACGGGCTGTGCGCATTTCTACATATTTGGCTTCATTAACACCATCATGCACATGAATATTGCGTGCGCGTTCCTCCGCAACAGTAGTCTCGAAACAAACTTCCCGCCCTGCAGGGGGGTAATCGTGACACATGAACAAACGTGTTTCGGGCGCTAAAGACAGTAGCTTTTTGATCGACTTATACAGCTGGGCCGCATCACCACCCGGAAAATCGCAGCGGGCCGTACCCACATCAGGCATCGCGATGGTGTCGCCGACAAAGACCGCATCCCCTACACGATAGGCAACACAAGCTGGCGTATGCCCCGGGAGAGACATCACCTCGGCTTTCAAATTGCAAATCTGGAAAACTTCACCATCTGCGAACAGATGGTCGAACTGGATACCGTCGGTTGAGAAACCAGGCTCCAGGTTAAATATCGTCTTGAACACACCCTGTACCGTGCGAATGTTTTCGCCTATGGCGACTTTGCCACCCAACTGCGCCTGAAGATACGGCGCCGCAGTTAAATGATCGGCGTGCGCATGGGTTTCCAGTATCCAGGCGACTTCAAGCTGGTTTGCCTTGACGAAAGCAATCACCTCATCAGCGGACTTTGTTGATGTCCGACCGGACTTTGGGTCATAGTCCAAAACAGAATCGATGATGGCACATGCTGAACCTGGCTGCTCATAGACGACATAGGTAACCGTCCAGGTATCCTGGTCAAAAAAGCCTTTTACTGTCGGATTCATTTTCGGTCTCATCAATAATAAGATATTTGTTTTTTAATTGTACCCAATTGTCTAGTATCCTAGAAGCTTGATAACACCCGCACTCATGCTGCCAAAATCACCTTGCTGCAACCAAACATCAGATACCCGTTTGCCACATGGAAATTAATTTAGTCATTGCACTAGCTCTAGGCTTAGCGGTCGGACTGACCCTCGCGCTTACCGGGGCTGGCGGGGCCATTCTCGGCGTACCCTTACTGGTTTTCGGTCTTGGCATCCCCGTTTCCGAAGCCTCACCTATTGCCCTGCTTGCAGTGGCCATCGCCGCTTCGATCGGTGCCGCCCTAGGGTTTAAGGCGGGAATCCTGCGCTACAAGGCTGCACTTGTTATGTCCGTTTTTGGACTATTACTATCTCCTATAGGTCTTTGGGTAGCACAACAGGTACCCAATCAACCGCTACTGGTTATTTTTGCTGCGGTGCTGCTGTACGTATCGATCACCATGTTTCGCCAAGCGCAACGAGAGCTTAATGGGACACCTGCTAATAAGGGCGAAAGCCAGCCCTGCCTGCTAGATGAAACACGCGGCAAGCTGATCTGGACCCTGCCCTGCTTCAGAGCCATGATTGCAGCAGGAAGCAGCGCCGGGTTTCTTTCCGGGCTACTAGGCGTAGGGGGCGGATTTGTTATTGTCCCGGTTTTAAAAAAGACGACTAACCTGCCCATCAAGTCGATTGTCGCCACTTCGCTCGGCGTCATTACCCTCATTTCGCTAACGGGTGTGATCGGATCAAGCATTATCGGCACGATGAATTGGCAAACGGCCATACCATTCGCCATAGGAACATTAATTGGCATGCTGAGTGGTAAATCTATCGGCAAACATATTAGCGGCCCAAGACTACAACAGGGCTTTGCGTCTGTTGCATTCATTGTTTCCCTGGGGATGGCATACCGCGCCTTTTCGTAGCCAGTTGCCGCATTGCCTTTACAGCTACTTTCCGTATTATGTGTATGTGCTTAATAACACCTTAACGATTCATGACTTCTAACGACAAACTCGATATTTCAGTGCAGCTTTTTGGTGCGTTTCGGCGGTTTCACCCGCACCCCGTTGCCCTTTGTATAGAAAAAAACACAAAAATCAAAGACGTCAAATCAGCACTGGAGGGCGCGCTCCGAGAGCTCAATCCGGGGTTTAATGACACAGAACTACTTAGCAAATCTGTCTTGGCCAGCAATCAAAAGCTTTACCAAGATGATGATGTGATCTTGGAATCCGCAACTATCGCGATTTTGCCACCGGTCTGTGGAGGTTAAGATGAGCGGAAAAAACCATTTTGCAG
>JAULVH010000312.1:0-1539 GCA_032111105.1 Burkholderiaceae bacterium
GACATATTCGCTGGTGAGGCAACCACCACCGATTTAGCACGACCTTCCGGGCCGAGCACTTCGTTGATAAATGCCTGAACTTCGCGACCACGCTCACCGATCAAACCAATGACCACCACATCGGCTTTAGTAAAGCGCGTAATCATACCCAGCAATACGCTTTTACCTACACCTGAACCTGCTACCAGACCGATACGCTGACCGCGTCCTAAGGTGAGCAAACCATTGATGGCTTTAACGCCAACATCCAGTACTTGATTAATGGGGCCACGTTCCATGGGATTGAGCGGCACACCTAACAAAGGCATACGATCGGGACAATCCGGCGCAGGCATGCCATCTAATGGCTCGCCAAACGCGTCTATCACTCGTCCAAGCAAAGCCGGACCCAGCTTGGCTTCAGAAGAATGAGTCACTACTCTGACCGTCGCACCGGGACTAATACCCACCGGCTCGGTAAAGGGCATGAGAAATAATGTCTGATCGTTAAAACCAACGACTTCAGCAGAAACACGACGATCTCCGCTGCCTTCAATTTCACACAGAGCACCTAGTGGCGCCATGATGCCGCGCGCTTCCAGTGTCATACCCACGAGCCTTACCAGCGTGCCGGTATGGGCTGCAGGTGGTGCAGAAGTCTGGGCTATCAGGTGATCGACAACATCGGAAAAATCAATCATGACTGCGTTTCGTTATTTCGGTCTGTATGGATTTCATCACTGTAACCCATGGAGGAAGCATCAATCATTGCATCGATCATTGCATCATCATCATTGCCGTCATCATCAATGCCGTCATCATTGTCCTGAACACGTAATTCATTGCCGTGATCATGTTCATCTGCTGTGGTAATTGACGCCGTAGACGCTTGTGCTGCAGGCTGGGCTGCCACAGCCGCTTTGGGCTTAGCGCTCGGTGCAGGCAACGCTGGACGCCAACTAGAAGCTACTGGCTGAGCCAGCGATTTGCTCAATCCTTTAACGCGCCGATCAATCACATCTTCGACCACGCTACCGTCGATAGACGCGCGGACACTTCCACGCGCAAGCAGTGCATCAGGACGTAAAACAATACTGTCACCAAATTGAGCTGCGAGAGGTTTGTATTGCTCTAGATCTTCTGGATTGAGATGGATGATCACTGCCTTTTCGCCACTGGCGGCTAACTCACGCAAACAGTTTTCAACCAGTCGTGAGATGACTTGTCCAGACTGCGTCAACTCACCACGAACCAGCTGTTGGGCCAAATGCATGGCCAATTTTTTCATAGGCTCAAACAAGGCATCCGGATCGCGCTCTAACTGATTCAAACCTTTAATCATTTGATCGATCACAGCCAGCTTTTCATCCACCCCAGCCTGCATCTCTGATTTAGCTTGTGCCAGACCAGCCTCTAGGCCTTCTTGAAATCCTGCGGCATGCGCATCGACTCGGGCTTCTTCACGCGCGGCTTCTACTAATTGGTTGACTGCTGCATGATCGAGACCAGGCGCCATCGCTGGCTCAGCTAGGTCAGCCACAGAAGTTTCAGTTGATGAAT
>JAULVH010000312.1:1549-4554 GCA_032111105.1 Burkholderiaceae bacterium
GGAAACCATGGATGCTAATTCAGCATCAGTTGCAATTGGCTCGGCAGATAATTCTGTCTCGCCAATGGAGGGGTCTGTCTCTGTGGTTGGATAATGCTCGCTACTGTCTGTTGTCGTTGACGTTTCCATCAACTGATCTGCTGCCTGATCTGCTGCCTGATCTGCTGCCTGATCTGCCACCGCATGCGGCGCCTGATCCGTATCTTGATCAACTATCTCATCTGTAGCCTGCTCAAGCAGAGGTTCTGCAAGTGCGACTTGATCTATCAACGCATCTTCAACTCCGGCTAGTTGCAAGGCATCAGGGACGTCAGCTTGAGTATCTGTGGCTATATTTTCGGTAGTATCTTGCGCTGTATCTGCTGACTGATCGTCCGCATCATGTAACTCTGCTGCAAGCTGCGAAGATTCTGTTTTAGCTGATTCAAGATCAATCGCAGTTTGTGAAATTTTTTCTTCCGGCGACACCGCATCAAGGGCCTGCGTATTTTCTGCAGCATTCGGAAACGTTTGAGCTACAGACCTTGGCGATGATTTTTCATCTGCTTCAAATTGAAATGTCGGCACCTCAGGCAGCGGCTGATCCAGCAATTGATTCAATTGAAAATCAACCGCGGGCTGACTAACCACGGCTTTCAGGAGCGCTGTATCTGAATAACTAACTACGGGACGTTCGTCCCGTTTCGCTAAAAACGTGTCGTCTTGCTCTTTTTTAAGCAGGTTTTGAATCGCAAATGGATTGTTCGCCGGATCGAACATCCGGTTGGGCATCCATTCGTGACGCGGTTGTGACGAGTGTGGATCAGACAAAATCGGCTCCGCCGGCCGACAAGATCAACTCGCCCTTCTCGGACAGTTTTCGTGCAGCACGCATAACTTTTTTCTGCGCATCTTCGACTTCTGTCATGCGCAATGGGCCTTTGGCTTCCATATCATCTAAGAACATTCCGCGAGCACGGCTGGACATATTGCCAAGGAACTTATCTTTAACTACATCCGCAGCACCCTTTAAGGCTGTCATCAGCATATCCGGTTCAACGGCACGCATGAGCGCCTGAATACCCCGGTTATCAACAGCTGCCAGATTTTCAAAGCTAAACATATTGTCTTGAATTCGCAAGGCCAGCTCTTCGTCTATCTGACCTACACCTTGCAAAATCGGACCTTCCAACTCGACCTTAGTGAAGTTCATAATCTTTGCCGCGGCTTTCACACCACCAAAGCTCGACGATGAAGACGACGCATTATTAGAGAACTGCTTCTTCATGATGGATTCCAGCTCTTCCATGGCAGATGGTTGAACGGTATCTAAACTGGCAACGCGTTGTATTACTTCCGGGCGAGTTTCGTTGGGCAGATAGGCCAGCACATCAGCAGCCACCTCGGCTTCCAATACTGACAAAATAATTGCCGTGACTTGGGGATGTTCGCTTTTGATCATTTCAGCAATCGCACGTGCATCCATCCACTGCAAAATTTCCAAACCACGACTTGCGCGGTTAGGCATGATGCGTGATAACACTGACGATGCTTTATCCGGTCCAAGTGCCCGTTTTAAAACTGTTTCTACGTATTCTGTTGTGCCCAGAGACAAGCTAGTTTGACGTTTGAGCATATCAACGAACTGATCGAGCACCACGTTCACCGCTTCTTGCGACATATCGGCAACTGAGACCATAGCGGCACCCAATTCCTGAACCTCTTTCGGATCCAGATAACTGATGATGTTAGACGCCAAGTCTTCGCCTAGCAGCAACATCAATACTGCTGCACGCTGAACATTGGTAATCTCTGTCAGCTCTCGTTTGAGCTCGTCTGACATTCCTGTTGTAACCGCCATATCTGCCATTTGCTACCTCTGCGCTTTGTAGTGCTGCGTTGTGTTCAATGTAAAACTGTTTCGAGCTGTTGCTCGATTTATTTCAAAAGATTTTTAATAATCAAAATCATCCGATTACGTTCTTTTTCAGTCAGCATTTTCACCAAAACCAGTTTGTCATCATAACTCTTGGCATCGGTGAGCATCTCTGCTGGAAGTGCGACTTTTTTCTTGGGCTTGAATTTTTTCATTTCCTCAAGATGATTCACCTCGCCATCAGCCGCTACTTCTGGCGGTTTTGCTTCTGCTGTCTTGGGTGCTTGTGCTTTTATAGGTTCTGCCATGGGATTCCCCGTTAGTTGTTTATCTAATCAATTGCTTAGTTCTTAACCATGTTCTTCAGCACCAGTGCCACTCGGCCTGATTCTTGAGCTACCAACATACGTATCAGGGCGACCTTATCATCATAGGTGTTAGCCGTGTCGAGCATATCTGCTGTAAAGGTCGGTTTCTTCGGTTTCATTGATTGCATGCGCGCTTTCAAATCTTCCAGTGATTCGCCGTCTTCCATTTCCACTTCACCGTCGGCCAATTCTTGTGCTGCAGCTTCTTCAGCCAATCGTTCTTCTTCGGCCGCTTCTTCAGCCAGGCGCGCCTCTTCTGCTAATCGCGCTTCTTCTGCCAATCGGGCCAATTCTGCTAATCGTGCTTCTTCTGCTAATCGCGCCTCTTCTGCCAGTCGGGCCAATTCTGCCAATCGCGCTTCCTCTGCCAATCGAGCTTCCTCTGCCAGTCTAAATTGTTCTTCCATGCGTGCCATCTCATTCGCTTTGGCTTCCTCAACTGCTTTAGCAATTTCTGCCAGTTTAGCTTCTTCAGCGCGTCGGAGATCATCTGCAGAGGGTCCAGCAGATCCAATAATTTGGTTAATTGTCGGGCCTTTGACCATGGGGCGAACTACCGCCAGCAAGAATACGATCATCACGATGGCTGCCACACCAATTTTAATGAAGTTCTGCAAATCGGTATCGGCATACCATGCCTTGGGCGGCTCAGGTGCCAAGGTTTCAAAACGTGCTGGCGCTACAGTCACCACGTCACCGCGTGCTTCGTTATAACCCACTGCACTACGAACTAATTGCAGCATACGGTCTAACTCTTCCTTGGAATACGGAATAGTTGTCGG
>JAULVH010000312.1:4564-5300 GCA_032111105.1 Burkholderiaceae bacterium
AGCACGTTCGGCCACCACGACAGCAACCGTCAAGCGCTCAATCGAACCCAATGAATTTTTCACATGGCGCACTGAACGGTCCATCTCAAAATTACGTGTTGCTCGTGTAGTGACTACTTCATTGTTAACAGGCTTACGCTCATTCGAATTGGTGTCGGTCGTGAGATCCGCATCAGGTGGTGGTGAGTTTGTCATCGCACCTGGAATACCTTCGGGATCAATCTTATATTTACGCTCGGTCGTCAACGCTTCTGAACGTGGCTTGACACCTTTGTCTTTATTATCAAAATCTTCAGTCGTTGTTTCAACCGTGGTGTAATCCAGTGTCAGGTTAACTTCCGCTTTGACCGACGCCTCGCCCACGACAGGCGATAATAATTCGGTCACGCGCTGACGATATGATTCTTCAGTACGCTGCTTGTGCGACATTTGTGCGACCGTTAAACCCATGGCCGCATCTACCGGATTTTCTTCGGTCATCAAATTACCCTGATCATCGACCACCGATACATTTTGCGGGGACAAATAAGGAACACTTGATGAAACTAAATGCACAATCGCTTTGACTTGCGATGTTGTTACACCACGGCCTGAGTGCGGTGTCACCACAACCGATGCCTTGGGTGTGGCGCGCTCGCGCACAAACACACTTTGCTTGGGTAATGCCAAATGTACTCGAGCAGATTTAATAGTAGAAATCTGCATAACGCTGCGTGCCAGCTCTTGCTCGATCGCT
>JAULVH010000313.1:0-803 GCA_032111105.1 Burkholderiaceae bacterium
GAAACTTCAACAACAACAACAACAACGACAGCAACAGCAATTACGTGACGTGTGTTCGTTAAGGGTTACACCAGATGGCTATGCTGTTTCACCGCCATGCCGATTTTAATCGAAGGTGGCGGTATTTTTCATCACCAGGTAGGAAGTACTGTTTGAGCAATCCCAGCTCTTGCTCGTATAGATATTTCCGTAGCCTTAAATGATTCGCGTGAGCCATTAATCCCCAATAGCTGTTCAACGTGGCCAACATTTGTCGCAGTAACGCACCATCAACCGTCATGGGGACATGCTGCGTCGCTTGCGCCCATATGCCACGAGGTGGTCGTTGCAGGGAGTGTGCACAATAGCCGCTGATTAGGTATTCAAACCAGCGGATGCGCGCTCTCAGCGCCTTGAGTGTGCGATTTCTGATATGCAGATAGTGTGGATAGACTCGGTATCCTAGATAATCGAAGCCTTGTTCAGATTGGCTGAGGTGTTGTTTGTTGGGGTGGAGCTGTAGTCCTAGCACGTTGAGTTGTTCAGCAATATGCTGCTGCCATTCTTTGAGGACATCATGTTCTGAAGCCAATAACAAAAGGTCGTCCATATAGCGTACGTAGCCCCTGACCTTCAATTGGTGTTTTATCATCTGGTCAAGCGGGTTAAGCATAAAGTTGGCGAACAGTTGACTACTCAAACTGCCAATCGGCAATCCGATCCCTGGGCCAGCTGCACCTAGACATTTGTGATAGGGGATGCGTGCCAATAGCGCACGGTTTCCGCTCGTGCTATACGGGTGTGTGGTGACGTCATGGCATAAA
>JAULVH010000313.1:813-2437 GCA_032111105.1 Burkholderiaceae bacterium
AGCCTGTGAAAGCCGTGTCAGTGCGTCGTGTCGAGCGGTTGATAGATGGGCTTTATCCAAGATAGGTAACCACTGAGCCATGATAGTCTGATGTTTGATGCTGTTGAAGAAGTTGCGCACGTCAAGTTGAAGAACCAATCTATGACCGGGGCGACGACATAATTGCTGCACTCGCTGAACCGCTTTGAGGGGCCCCCGTCCTTGGCGATTAGCAAAACTGTCTTCAATCATATAGCGTTCAAGCATGGGTTGCGCATGTCGAACCAACCATGCTTGAGCAAGGCGGTCTCGAAATTGAGGTGCGTATATTTCACGTAGCTTGGGCTCGCTGACTGCAAAGCGTGTATAGCGCCCTGGCGTGTATGCGTGATGCACAATGGCTTCTCCTAATTCTCTGCATAGGCTAGCTAACGTGGGCAACGCGAGCGATTTTTGTACGCTGGTCCCACTTTGACCTGCACAGCGGAGCAATTCTTGGCTAACGTTTTCTGTGGTAAATGGTCTATGAAAGAAGAATTCAGGCATCCTAAAATATACTCCGATTTGGTCATGTTTTATAAAACGAGGAGCCTGCAAAATGACGCAGGTCTCCTCGTTTAGTTTTTAGCCACAGTGTACGGCGCTAATTTGTTATGCCCACAATTAAGGTTGTGGCGTATAACGCAAATAAGGCTTTACCACCCTTACCCCTTTTTCAAACTTTTTAATCGCCTCTTCGGTGCTCATGGCCGGCAACACAATTACTTCTTCACCCGGCTTCCAGTCGGCCGGCGTAGCCACACTATGCCTGGCAGTCAGCTGCAGGCTGTCAATAACCCGAAGCACTTCTTGAAAATTACGGCCGGTGCTGGCAGGGTACGTAATCATGAGTTTTACCAGCTTATCGGGGCCAATAATAAAAAGACTGCGTTTCGTTGATGTCGCCAATCCAGGCGTTGTGGCTTTCCAAATCATCCACACTTACGGCAAGCGCTTTTACATTGCGCTTTGCAAATTCCGATTTTAACAAGGCCGTACGCCCCAGCTCCGTAGTGCAAACCGGCGTATAATCGGCAGGATGACTAAAAAGCACCCCCCAGCTATCGTTCAGATATTCATAAAAATCTATAGCACCCGCAGTAGTTTGGGCCTGAAAATTTGGGGCTTTATCGCCTAAACGTAAACTCATATCCTTGTATTTTTAAATCTAAATGAATTGCAAAAATAATGTACATAAACGCAGTGAACAATAAATATTTTATGCAATACGCCAAAAAATAATGAGATTGCTCTCATGTTATCGCAAAAAGCTAAATACGCATTACAGGCCTTAAGTCATTTGGCTGCACACTATGGCGAGGGCCCCATTATGATGCCCCATATTGCAGAAACCAAAAAAATTCCGTTACGGTTTCTCGAAAACATTTTTCATGAATTAAAACAGAATGGTCTGCTCATTAGCCATCGCGGACGCATGGGTGGTTACGAATTGCTGCATCCGCCACGGGAAGTGAGCCTAGCCAAGGTAATTCGCCTCGTAGATGGCCCCATTGCCATGCTCAGTTGCGTGAGTCTTCATTTTTATGAACCCTGCGCCGGTTGCAGCGAAAACACCTGCGGCTTAAGAAAAATAATGACCGAGGCC
>JAULVH010000314.1:0-3759 GCA_032111105.1 Burkholderiaceae bacterium
TCTGAAGGAGATCGCACGGCAATATCCCGATGGGATTGTGGTGGCGGACAACGACCCTAACCATATCGGAGAACAGTCTGCCAAAGATGCTGGCAAACCGTACTGGCTATCCGATACGGTAGGGGAAGACTTCAATGACTATCACCGAAGGGTGGGTTTGTTTCAAGCGTCTCAGTCTCTAAAAAAGATCGTATCCGCGCACTTGTAAGCATATAACCCAAATCAAATAGAGTCTGACTGGTTTGTGCCCAGTAAGACTCGCCTACTTTGCGCACGAACTTGGCCTCAATCTGACGGACTCGCTCCTTGGTTAATCCAAATAACGCCCCAGTCTCCGATAAACTAGCTCCCTGCGACCTCTTTAGTAAGACTGCCCAATACTTATCCAGCAATTCCTTACGAGTGGACTTTTTGTAAAGCCCGTCAAACTGCTGGCGGTCAGGGTATGCCACCAGCAAGAAGGGCGTTGTATCGCTGTTATTGCGAATCGGGACTCTGCCCTTGGCCATTCTCAGATTCATTCTTTTCTCTTTTTATCAATCGGTTAATCAAATAGTCCACCCGTGCATTCCAGACTCGATCATCTTGCGACTTCGGCCATGGGATCAGGGACTGCTCAGCTACTTCAATTTTCTCTTTATTAGTCATTTCTATCCACCTCCTCAGTATCGTAAACCTCATACGACCAATCATCCACATTTTTCAAATCAATCAAATCCATGGCGTACTCTTCGGGATCTTCCCCGTTCGGGCAATCCAGCTCTACATACTGGCTACCCGTTATGCGTATAGTTAATCCGTAGCGTCTCATGCTGTCTCCCGTTCTTTGACAATCTCGTCAATCCAGTAGTCGATTACATCCCAGTTAATACCGATATTGCAATCGTGCTTACGGTTTACCATGCCCAGCACATCCCGAGCCTCCTGCTCTGTAAGCTGTTCGCCATTGTTCTCCGCCTGCTCGATAACATCGTCTATATGCCACCACTCCGCCATCCAGTCGGGATCGAATGCCCGCTTAACGGCCATCTGCGCCTCGGTTACTGATCTGCCATTAGGTATATCTACTTCAATCATTACTTTAGGCATTTTATTTCTCCTCATTTTTAAAAAACTCAGGATCACGGGAATGGCTTATGCCTTCGTATGCATCTAAGTAATCCCATACTGCGGTTTTGTAATCAACAATTTCAAACTCTGCCATGTGGTGCAGTAATGCCTTGCAGTCATCAACGGTAAAGGTAATATTTAATTTCTTTGTGTATTGTGCAATCTGTTCTAGTGCAGTCATTTTGATTCTCCCAATAATCCTAAAATTAAAGTGTTTAGATCGTCTGCGTTTTCAGCTAGATAACCCGTATAGTGCAGGGCATCGCCCCTCAAAAATGGATCTAAATCCCGCTCTATTGCGTGCAGGAGCTCTCTTATTTCTTCTACCGTGTCTTCCTTGGTTCTCATTCTCATTTTTATTCCTCCGTTGCTGGTTCAAATTTTGGGGCGGTGTAGCCTATATCTTGGAATCGGGCGGATACTAAACTTTCGCCTTCTTCTAATTGTTCCTCGATAGCTTTAAAAACCCAGCCGATATTGGTTGTGTCGTCATCTAAATCTAGGACGATCTCAATCTTAAAAGTTTTCATTGTGAAAAACTCCCCAAATCGCCTTCCCATCCTGCTTTGATCTCTGCCACCATGCCCAGCATTTCATCCGCCAGTTCGTGGTCTGAATCCAGTAGCAGGGCATAAAGTCCATTTAAGTAATCGGTGATCTCTTGATCTTGTGTTGTGCCGTTTCTCATTTTGTAATCTCCTCTATCAATTCCACTTCGTAAACTTTCCATTCGCCTGTACCGTCCAGCTCTTTAAAATCGCCACCGTCTAAGTCTTTGGCAAAAGCCCATTCGTCTTCATCGTCCTCAATCTCAAACTCACAAACAAGGTCAATGGTCATCGTTGCGTATGCTTTATATCGTTTCATCTTCTTCCTCGTCTTCATATAAATGATCTAAAACTTCTAAAAATTCGCCTTCAAATGGTTTCTTGGTAATGTAGTAACCAAGGCGATTAACTAAGTGATACCCGCTAATAATGTATGTACCTTCGTCCCCCTCCACCAACGTCCAGACCCTTGCCGGCGTTGAATCAGCAACGCCCAGCACATAGCCTAGTTCTATTCCATAGGTCTCAAATAGATCCCCGCTCGGATTCTTGGATAAGTGATTCCGCACGGGTTCATAGGTATCAAACCATTCCATCTCAGTCATGCCACCCTCCTTTTGTCGTATGTAAATAATTCGCCGTTTGCCATAAATTCGTGCTCATTGCAGATAATCGATTCATCGATGGATTCGTCTGAAAAGTAATATTCCACATTGCGCTCAATAACAATCCGCGCGACTTCGAGCGTGTCGGTAAAGGCGTGGAAAGCGTCACCAGTCTCTTTGAAAACATCGTGAAAGTGCATCCATATGTCGGAATCCATGCAATAACCGATTGGCATATAGTGCGGGTCAATGTCCTTGAGTTTTACGCCTCGAAAGTGCGCCGGCGTAGCATCGGACTTGATAAAATCGCCTCGGTCTCCGCCTACTTGGTAATCGACCAGTCGGGCACCAAAATGCTCGCAAAATGCCTTGATGCTGGCAATTTCCTCATCGAACCATGGGTAGGTTAAATGCTCTCGAAAATAGCCTCGTGCTACTTCCTTGGCATCGTCCTCCAGCTCGTCAAAACTAAAAACGCTAATTTCTATTTTTTCCATCATCACACCCCCCAAAAGAACAGCAAAGCCCTTACAGCCTGAACAATTAAATACGCCACACCCAGCAACGCCAAAGCGTTAAGCAGGGTTTCAAGTCTTGGAAACATATAAATCCCCTAGCAGTTAAACAGAGACCCCCGCGGGGGTTTCGCTGGAATTGCGCCAGCTCGTCAGTCTGTTTCTAATCTTCTAGATATTCGGCGTCAAAGTCGTACACCTCCGACCCTGTAAGCTGGTACGCGTAGGCCACGGCAAAGCCCTCACACTGTCCGAGATCATCGCCCGCGCCCTCCCAAATAACGGTTTGCCCGTCTGCCATCTTCATATATACAGTCGCTTGCATGGTTTCCCCCTTAACAGTTTCTAAAATAATGACCATCTTCTTCGAAAAAATCGTACATAAGATCGCGGGCATATTTTTCATAATCAAAGTAATTCGCGAGTGTTGAATTCGGGTCAAGGTCTCCGCATGAGTTCAGCAGATCAATGGCAAAATCCTCATCGCTGGAAAATTCCCCGTAGTAGGCATCCTCAATATCTGAAATAGAGGCAATCCCGCAATTCTGAAAATAAGCACTAATGACCTCATCGGATAAATGCGTGCCGGCCTTATCCTCCAAGAACTCAAGCCATGCGCTCAAGTCGAAGGAATCGCACGAGCTGGCATAAAAGTGTTTAGCCAAGCCCTCAACATCGGCACAAAGTACCTCGTCAATGCTGGACGATGGGTACGCCTGAGAGAGTATCTCCTGAATGTCCTCCCAAGCCCCAACGGTATCAAGGTCAATCCATCTGCCCTTGGTTGGTATGCCGTCAATGTAAAAAAACGCCTGATTGTCACCGCCGGAATGGTCAGAGACAGTAGAGTTCAAAAGCGCGGTTGTGTGTTGGTTTAAGTCCATTTGTAAAGCTCCTTTTAGATTGATGCAACAGAAACGCCAAAGCAGGCGCAGAAAATTTTAGAGGCGTGATCGCCTTTTGAGGCATCAGAGAGCATTG
>JAULVH010000315.1:0-5001 GCA_032111105.1 Burkholderiaceae bacterium
CGTACATAGCCTGCATAACGACATGTGCCTCATAGGTAGCTACCTCGAGCGCTGCCTGATAATCCTTGGGTAATTTATCCCACTCTTTTTGGTTCACATAAAACGATAGCTGCGCGCCACACTCCCACCAGCCTGGTGCGTAGTAAAAGGGAGCGACTTTGTTAAAGCCCAGCTTTTCATCGTCATACGGACCTATCCATTCGGCCGCATCGATAGTGCCTTTTTCTAACGCAGGATAAATGTCACCACCTGCAATCTGCTGAGGAACCACACCGAGCTTTTGCATTACCCGGCCAGCAAAGCCACCGACACGCATCTTCAAGCCATTTAACTCTTGCGGTGTATTGACTTCCTTGCGGAACCAGCCGCCCATCTGGCAGCCGGTATTGCCACCCATAAAATTAAGAACACCATAATCCTGAAAAAACTCGCGCATCAATTGACGACCACCGCCCTGATCCATCCAGGCCGTCTGCTGACGCGATGTGAGGCCAAAAGGTATGGCGGTATCAAATGCAAAGGTGGCGTCTTTGCCGAAGTAGTAATACGACGCCGAATGCCCTATTTCGATGGTCCCTGCCTGAACCGCATCCAATACCTGCAGGGCAGGCACTAATTCACCGCCTGGGAAAGTTCGAATAGAGAATTTGCCATCAGTGAGTTGGGCTACTCGTTTGGCTAGTATTTCAGCGGCCCCAAAAATAGTATCTAAGGACTTGGGAAAGCTAGAAGCCAAGCGCCAGCTGACTGTAGGATTGGTTTGTGCAATAGCAGGTGCTGCAAGAGCGCCAGCAGTTACGCCAGCAGCAGCCTTTTTGATGAATTCACGACGTTGCATGGTTGTCCCCCTATACCGAGCAGATACAAGGTGCAAATTCGCAGCTCGGAATTATTTACGAAAATGCACTGTTTTTTATTAAAACATTGGCAATTCTAGGCGGGGAACTTCGAAGCCAGCAAGGTCGATGGGCGAGTTGACAACAGAGTGTTGTTTAGACGCCTTGAGAGAAACATTTCTGCTCAATTAAGCAAACTTTCTTATGACTACGAAGAACGTTTTTCTTGGGAATGGACTGTTGTGAGAGCACCGCAATTTTAAAAAAATAGCGTCATCTCAAAAGAAAATCCCTGTCGTCCGTGTTTTTCTGCACGGAACCAGCCTAAGGTTTGATCAATAGGCTGTGTTGTGGAATATCAGATTGGCCAAAAACAAAGCCCGGACGTTCAAAGAACATCCGGGCGATTATCGCTTCTAAAAACAGAAAAATCAGGAACCAGCGATAGTCATGTTTGATATCAAAATCGATCCGGTATTTTTCGTGCCACGCACCAGGACATCGCTACCGATAGCTGCAATATCTTTAAACATGTCACGCATGTTGCCAGCGATGGTGATTTCTTCTACGGCGTACTGAATTTCACCATTCTCCACCCAGTAACCCGAGGCACCGCGCGAATAATCCCCCGTCACATAATTTAAACCCTGCCCCATAAGTTCTGTGACGAGCAAACCTGTATGGAGTTTTTTCAGCATCGCGCGGAAATCGTCCGTCGCCTTAGTGTGTGTAGAACGTATCTGCAGATTATGCGAACCGCCCGCATTACCTGTCGTAGTCATGCCCAGTTTGCGCGCAGAGTAGGTCGATAAAAAATAACCTTCCAAAACACCATTGCGAACCACATCGCGACGCTGGGTACGAACACCTTCTTCGTCAAATGGCGCTGAGCCCACAGCACCTGATTGATGCGGGTCCTCAATGATTTGTATATCCGGATTAAATATCGATGTTCCTAGGGAATCCATTAAAAAAGTTGATTTTCTGTAGAGCGCACCACCCGAGACAGCCTGCACAAAGGCGCCTAGCAAGCCAACCGCCTGCGGTGCCTCAAACAGTACCGGGCACTTGCGCGTATCAAGCTGCCGCGCATGCAGGCGCGAGAGCGCGCGCTCGGCAGCGTAGCGACCTATCGCTTCGGGATTGGCGAGCTTGGTTGGATTGCGGTCGGATGTATACCAGCCGTCACGCTGCATGTTATTGCCCTTACCGGCAATAGGCGACACCGATAGCGAATGGCGCGAGTACGGATACCCCCCCATAAATCCACGCGAATTTGCCAGTACAAAATGAGATTGCTGAGCAAAGGTATTGGCACCTTCGCTATTGGTAATGCGCTTGTCTACAGCAAATGCCGCGGCTTCAGCTCGCTGAGCCAGTTCAACTGCCTCGGCTGCCGTAAGCTGCCAGGGATGAAAAAGTGACAAATCGCGAGGATGGGTCTCAAGTACGTCTTGGTCTGGCAAACCCGCGCAATCGTCTTCTGCCGTAAAGCGCGCTATGTTGTAGGCCGCCTCTACCGTATCTTTGAGCGCTTTGGTTGAAAAATCAGAAGTACTGGCATTGCCTCGACGTATAGCTTTGCCTTGACCCAAAAAGACGGTGACACCAATGCCTTTGTCTTTGTTTTGCTCTATGGTCTCGACTTTGCCTTTGCGCACACTCACCGACAGTCCCTGACCTTCGCTGATCTCAACAACCGCATCCGACCCACCTTTTTCGCGCGCAAAACGCAGCACGTCGCTCGCGATCTCTTTAAGTTGCTCCTGACTATGGGTGAAGATGGCAGTATTCCTAGGGCATTTTTCATTAGAAAGTATCAAAGCGGGTATCATAGCAGCCGTTGACAATCGACATACGTTGCCCATCATGCCAAATGCAAATCGCGGCGCCGTCGGATTCCAGTCAAATGAATTCGAGCAGGAATACGAGCGCCCCTCCAAATCTCAACTCAAGCGCGACATGACCGCCCTCCAAAAAATGGGCGCCGTGCTTGTGGCCGCACCTAGCGACCGGGTCAAACGCATCCCTATGCCTGAAGATGTGCTTGAAGCCATCATGGAATGCCAACAAATTTCCGATCATGAAGGTCGGCGCCGACAATTGCAGTATGTTGGTAAAAAAATGCGTACGCTGGAGGAATCAGAGGTTGCAGTGATTCAAACAGCCATCGACAGCTGGAACGGTGCATCCAAGGCCGAAACGGCCGCTTTGCATGCCATAGAGCGGCAGCGTGAACGTTTACTTGCTGATGACGGTGCGCTCACGGCATTACGCGAAAAATATCCTGATCTGGACATCCAGCATGCCCGTAACTTGATCCGTAATGCGCGCAAAGAACAAGCCGAGCAAAAACCACCCAAAGCGTATCGCGAAATTTTTCAGCTCTTAAAAAGTTTAAAAAAATCATCCGCTTCCGCAGACCCTAGCGACCCCATGCACGAGCATGACGACGATGAAGAAGCGTAATCATCCTGACGAGTTACTTATCGGATTAGTATCTATCTCCGATCGCGCTTCCACTGGCGTGTACGAAGATCTGGGTGTACCGGCCCTCAAAGAATGGTTTTCTAAAGCCCTGTCTAGTCCATGGCAAATGGAAACCCGCTTGATTCCCGATGATCAGGCCACGATAGAAAAAACCTTGATCGAGCTAGTCGATGAGGTTGGATGCGATCTGGTACTGACCACTGGCGGTACCGGCCCAGCACGCCGCGATGTCACGCCTGAAGCAACGCTGGCAGTTGGTACCAAGATCATGCCGGGGTTTGGTGAACAAATGCGCCAGATCAGTCTGCGCTTTGTACCCACGGCCATACTTTCTCGTCAGGTTGCTGTGATACGCGAAACACCGGACCATGCTGCTTTGATCATGAACCTACCAGGTCAACCCAAATCTATCCGCGAAACACTAGAAGGTCTCAGAGATGAAACTGGTCACACTCTGGTGCCGGGTATTTTTGCTGCCGTTCCCTACTGCATAGATTTAATCGGTGGGCCGTATAGCGAAACTCACGACGCTGTTTGTAAAGCATTTCGGCCTAAGTCGGCGTTACGAACCAAATAATTTGTCGTCGTTTTTCCGTTCTCCATTCTCTCTCCTTGCTACTAGCCTAAAGAAAGCTACTAACCATGTCACTATTGGAAAGCGTAGAAATGACTACCGGCGATCACCCTACCGCAGCCGTTATCTGGATGCATGGTCTGGGAGCGGATGGTCGTGATTTTGTGCCTATAGTTCGTGAGCTGGATTTATCTGATTGTCCTGATATACGGTTTGTATTTCCTCATGCTGAAATGATTCCCGTCACCATCAACAATGGCTATGTTATGCGTGCCTGGTATGACATTTTGGCCATGGATTTGGTCAAACGCGAAGATGAAGCGGGACTGCGAAAATCTCAACAGCAGATAGAGCAATTAATCACTCGCGAAATCGAACGTGATATTCCTGCTGATCGCATCATCCTGGCTGGATTTTCTCAAGGCTGCGCAATGACGTTGCAAACTGGCTTGCGTTATCCAAAAAAATTAGCTGGCTTACTTTGTCTTTCGGGTTATCTTCCGCTGGCAGACACATTACCAGCAGAACGTAGCGAAGCAAATAATGCTACTCCCGTATTTATGGCGCACGGTCGCGCTGATCCTGTGGTTCATATTAATCGTGCAGAAGCGTCGCGCGATTACTTAAAAAACCTGGGCTACGCTGTGCAATGGAAAGACTATCCTATGCAGCACTCGGTATGCGAAGAAGAAATCGCCGATCTGGGGCATATCATCACAGAGTGGTTAACTACCTGATCTGCCGGGTAGATCATTCCAGCATTAGCCATTAATCAGACCATGCAACGACTACGTAAATACATGACGTAGTTAGTTATTGAATAGGGAGTTTCACCATGCGTCAGATAGTGTTTACTACGAGTCTGCTTGCTTTGCTACTGTGCTCTTCATCGCATGCTGAAAGCGATTTGACCTGCACCTTCTCAGGCGCTTCTGAAATCAGCGCTGAAGGTACCCTGGAGGCACTCGCAGGCCTCGGCCTCCTTGCGGACCATGTCCAGCACCTGCTCGCTCAGCTCGGCGCCCTCGGTGTAGTGCCCTGCTCGTTATTGGCCATTCGGGGGGGTGGTTGGTGCAAAGGGGAAGGGACGAAAAGGGAAGG
>JAULVH010000315.1:5011-9151 GCA_032111105.1 Burkholderiaceae bacterium
AAAATTACTACGAAACTGTTGCAGGTGCCGAATTCATAGTTCAGCGTGACAAAGGTTTGATGATGGGCCGCTTTGTTAACAACTCAGGATGGAAAGTCACCGTACTCGATATGGGTTCATCACAGAACTCCTACAAGGTACTCTCCACCCGCACTAGTGGTCGTGTGCAAAGCCAGTTTTTTGAAGTCCGCTTGCAAGAAAAAGGACCGAAAAAACCCTTCGTATTAGTCGCTGCAGAGGTACTGCACGGTACCTGTACGATGTAATTCATCGCCCCAAGCTGCAATCAATTTTTACTCAACAGTGGGCATTAGCAATAACAGCATCACACGATGATCATGTAAGCTTTGCTTTGATTACGGAAAATAAAAAAATATGTCACGCCTTCATCATGAATCACACCGCATGCACCGAATTAACTGGCTGCGCGCTGCCGTATTAGGTGCAAATGACGGCATTATTTCTACCGCTAGCTTGATCCTCGGGGTTGCTGCATCCAATTCCGGTCACCATGCCATCTTAATCGCTGGCTTAGCCGGACTGATTGCGGGAGCCATGTCTATGGCCGCAGGTGAATACGTCTCCGTACAAGCACAGTCAGACACCGAACAAGCAGACATAGCGCGCGAACGACAAGAGCTTGAAGAAGATCCTGCTGCTGAACACAGAGAGCTCACCGCCATTTACGTCAGCCGTGGTTTAAAACATGATCTCGCCAGCGAAGTCGCAACGCAGCTAAGCGCGCATGACGCACTGGCTACACATGCGCGCGAAGAATTAGGTATCACCGAGTTGGGAACTGCACAGCCAGTACAAGCTGCCTGGACATCGGCGCTTAGTTTTGCCAGTGGTGCGCTCCTGCCTCTGATCGTAGCCGCCATAACACCCGAAACCTATTTGCAGCAGCTCGTTGCTGCAAGCTCACTGGTGGGTCTAATGATATTGGGCGGTTTGGCATCGCGTGCGGGTGGTGCCTCGATGGTGCGAGGTAGTTTGCGAGTAGCTTTCTGGGGCGTTGCTGCAATGGCGGCCACTAGCCTGATAGGCTGGGCATTCGGCACGGTCGTTTAGTCGAATAGTCGTTTATTGGTTAACCATTTAATTATCCATAGAGCATATCGCTACACCACGTTTAATTTATCGCCATGTCTCTGACTTCACCAACGTTTAGCGTACTGTTTCTATGCATGGGAAACATCTGCCGCAGCCCGACGGCTCATGGCGTATTCCGTCATCGGGTGCTTGAAGAAGGTTTAAGCCATCAAATACTCACCACGTCGGCCGGCACACATAATTACCACCCGGGTGAACCACCCGATGCTCGCAGTCAAAAGCATGCGCGTGTGCGCGGATATGATTTATCTGATTTAAGAGCGCGGCAAATTTCTGTTCACGATTTCGAACAACACGATCTGCTGCTGGCGATGGATTGGGATAACCTGGCATTAGCGCAGCAATCGTGCCCGCCTAAGCATCTGCGCAAGCTACGTCGATTAACTGAATTCTGCACAAAGCATGAGGCAACCGTCGTTCCTGATCCCTATTACGACGGTGATGCTGGCTTCGAACATGTACTTGACCTGATTGAAGATGCATGTAATGGTCTGTTAGACCATGTTCGGCAGCGTCTGATAGACCATGTGCCCAAACACCCTGGAGATTCGTTATGACCAAGTCTAAGCTAACCCTGATCTTAATCTTCCTTGTGATCATTGGCATCGCGCTGGGTGCCTTGACAGCTACGGGTATGCTCCACTGGGGTGAGGAATCTAAAACTGGCTTTCAAAAGAAAGGCTTACTGACCGTGATTTGTGAGGTCGAAGTCAGCCGTCCAACGAATGGTCTTGGTCAGCCTTTCGATGTAGAGTCCATGACCATGCCCGCAGAATTTGATCTCGATGAAAAAACTGGGTGGTATCCCGGTGAATTCACCATTTCAGAAAACCGTAAAGCTAGCCTCACAATTAATGGACCTTTACTCGAGCTAGCTCGTCCAGCGCTGTTTAAAAAATATGGATTTTCTGTGTTGGGTGATCATGCCACGCTGGACAGAACCAATGGCAGCTTCAAACAGTGGATAGATCTTGAAGGTGGAAAGCGTCTTGATCTGATCACCGGAAAATGCAGACGCACAACGAATGCACCTTTCTAAGAAAACCCCTCACGTAATGCTCGCGATTAATCTAAAAATTTCGTGGTCGGGTAAACCGCAGTAAACGAGAGCATTACTTTCCAATGATCGAATATAGAACGCAGTGCTCGCATTGCGTTCTGTTTGATGCAGCACTGCCCGACCATACAACCACCTAGCTCTTTGCAGCGTCCCTTTCGTGATGACTCTTCCTTCTACCGCCGCATCATCAGAAAATCGACCGCTGGTCATTGCGCTTACAGGTACCTTGTCACTGGCCGTTGCCATGGGCATAGGGCGTTTTGCATTTACGCCGCTCATGCCCATGATGTTGCATGATCATCTGCTTGACCTCTCCAGTGCCAGCTGGCTAGCCAGTGCAAATTATGTGGGCTACTTGTTGGGTGCTTTACTGTGCTCTTTGCAACCTGCGCTATGGGCCAAGCGTGGCTGGTCGCCGCTGCCCAGTCCACTCATGGTGCGCGGTGGTCTGACACTCACCTGTTTATTCACCGCGATGATGGCCATTGATGCGCCGGCCGCCTGGCCCTGGCTGCGCTTTCTTGCGGGTCTGGTAACCGCAGTGGCCTTCGTATTTACCTCGAGCTGGTGTTTGGGCCACCTGTCGCGACTAAAGGCACCTGCTGCGGGCGGTATTGTCTATGCCGGACCCGGCGTTGGTATTGCGATCAGTGGTTTGTTAGCCAGCCTGATGGTGCAACTGGAATGGCACTCAAGCCATGGCTGGCTGGCCTTTGGATTGTTGGCTGCGGTGATGACTACCATCGTCTGGCGAGCTTATGGGCATCCCGATGCAGAATTAGCGCTAAGCTCAGGATCAAACGAAAAAAATAGTAGTAGCGGCAGCGTCACCGAAAAAGCTGCACTTACGATTGCTTATGGATTTGCAGGTTTTGGTTACATCATTACAGCCACATTCCTGCCCGTAATAGCTCGCACAGCGTTACCTGATTCGGCATGGCCGGATCTTTTCTGGCCGCTCTTAGGCATAGGCGTTGCCATCGGCGCCTTAATCGCCTCTCGCATACCCTCGCACATAGATCAGCGTTTGCTTTTGGTGGGCTGCTATCTCATGCAAGCCACCGGCATTGCACTAAGCAACGTGATGCCTACTCTGTCAGGCTTTGCCATAGGCTCAGTGCTGGTTGGATTACCCTTTACTGCGATTACCTTCTTCGCGGTGCAGGTAGGTCGTCGATTGCATCCCCAAGCACCCTCGGCCATTATCGGCTTGTTGTCTGCTTCATTTGGGTTGTGCCAGATTGGCGGTCCACCAGTGGCTTCGGTGTTGATTGCCCATGCGCCATCAACTGCAGCTGGCTTTTCGTGGTCGTTGCATGTCGCCGCCTCTGCGCTAGTAGTTGGGGCGGGAATTTACTATTGGATGGCCAAGGTATTTCCTGCCGAGCCGGCTGACTCGGCAATCAGTACTCGCCGCAATTAGCGTGCAGCAGTCGGTGGATCACTGTACAAAACAGTGATGCTGATACGTCGATTGCGCGGATCGTTAGGATCCTTAGGATTAAACGGTGCCGTATCAGCCACCCCTTCAATTCGTTCAAAGCGCGACGAAGGCATACCTGCCTTTTCAAGCATGCGCCGTGTTGCCTCGGCACGCTCAATAGATAAAGACCAATTGGTGCGGTCACTATCCTCAGGAAAAGGTGAGCTGTCAGTATGACCTTTAACAGACAATTTATTTGGCATAGCCGCCACTGATTTGGCTACTTCACTAATGAGTGCCGTCGCTCGCGAGCTCATACTGGCATTGCCACTTCCAAACATCGAAAAATTCGCTTTGTCGATAATCTCTATCCTCAGGCCATCGCGCTCACGAATCACGTTCACCTGATTTTGCAAATCCGATAGCTGAGGATTTTTCGATAGATTTTCTTTGATGTCCTGTTCAAGCTTGTCGAGTTTTTCGCGTTTTGCCTGCTCGGCAATCTGCTGTTTCATCTGCTCGGAGATATTTTCTCCATACTTGG
>JAULVH010000316.1:0-8611 GCA_032111105.1 Burkholderiaceae bacterium
TCTTTGACAACTCATGGCCTTTCTAAAGCGTCCCAAGCCAATTGCGAAGCAATGCTATTCCAGCAGCGCCAGATCTTTCTGGATAAAAGCCAACCCCGGTGAGTGGTCCATTTTCAACGGAGGCAATAAACGAATTGTCGTGATTTAGGAAACTAACCATGGGTGCAACAAACGGGGGGTCAACCTGCAAGCTAAACTCCAAGACTGCTTCGGTCTGGTCAAAGTAGAACTTCTCATTCTCTATGCCTTGAAAAAGCTTCGATTTCTTAGCCACCGTCACCTCTGACATCGAGGCCTTAAGTGTGCTGGCGGGTTCGAGCTTTGATATCACACCTGGCCACTGAGCCAGGCCTTGGAAAGTTTCGTTATCTTCAGCAGAGTTTTCAAACATTGCGTGCAGACCGGCACCGACTCCAAGCACGGCCTTGCCTCCAGCTAGGCGGCCGTCAACAATCTCCGCCGCTTTAGATTTCTCAAGTGCAGGCATAAACGCGGACAGATCGCCCGTGCCATAGATTACGAAGGCATCTGCGCTCATCATTTCAGACCGCTGGTTGGTGACAACTGCTTTGCACCCAGCACCTTCAAAAGCTTCGTTGATATTTGATTCTCGTAGCTCCAGTGCCAAAGCTGTTTATTTTGGCTTATAGTACCAACTCATATAATCAAAGCAAAACCCAGCTGTAACCAACATGATAACGATTTGCCATCTATTAAATTAAGAGATACGGCATTGGGACTCAATGATGACAGTAAAGTTAACTACCAATCTGGTAATTTTTCGCTCTTAATAACTTTTTGTTCACTAAAAATTATGCCTATTCCAACAATTGAGAACCCCACTATCCAGTCATCAAATAAGGTCGCAATTGAACTTTGGGATGGTCTTGATTTAAGAGCTGCAGTTCACAACGACCCAAGCGATCGTCAACTGTTTTATTTGTTCGGCAGAAAAGCAATTCTTGCCTTACAGAATAATACTCAACCTGAATTTGATGAAATTGATATTCGCAACTTGATGCGGGTAGGAAGATTAATTCAATTACATATTAAAGGTGATATAAATTTTAATGGCTTAACGACTTGGTTTAATCATCCAGAAACAAGAGCCTCACTTTCCAAAGTTCAACCCAGCAGCGGTGAAGCTGGAGCAGAAGCAACATATGAATTGCTTATCGGTCTTGCTGGTTCATTGTCAAAACCCGATGGAACAAAACATACTACCCTAGCCTCCCGCATATTATTTTTTCTACTCCCTCATCTTCAATTTTTTAATTTAAGTGTTGCTATAGGGGATGCACTTCAACAAAACCACCTCACAGAAACAAAAGAACTGTGGCTTAGCCTTAATCGGCTAGTGATCCATCATGGAAATTTTTTAGATACTTTAGTAAAACCTTCGGAATTTCAAAAGAACAAAGACAATCAGTACACCCAGATCGCCAATACAGGTAAATGGTGGCATAGGCGAGTTATGGATTTGGCGATATTAGCTCCTTAATTCGAATGCTTAGCTGGTTTAAAATCTGCTCGACTCAACTGCCTACTGTCAAACGTATGGACACAGCCCGACCAAAAAGTTATCTAACACTGTCCATATTCTGGACAGCCCTAGACCGTCCAGACAAAATTCACACACGGGTATCGCTTTACACAGTTTGTTGCACAGCGAACTTAAGTTACTATAAGCCATTGTTTTTATTGGTCATTCGTCGAACAACAACATCTTTTAATCCGTTGGTCGCAAGTTCGAATCTTGCACGACCTACCAATACAAACAAAAAGCCCCACTCACAAGGTGGGGCTTTTTTCGCATACATCGCATTATCAAAATAAAAGTTCACATTGCGACAGAAAGTTTCATCACTTCTGTTTCACTTCTCAGAAATGCAGTAGTTATCCACAACCTCCCCCGTCTTTCCCAGCACAATGCACATCCGAGTGCATGAGCTAGAAGAAGAGATTTTCGCGATCTGCGATATGATGCAAAAGAACATTAATTAGGGAATGGGCCCATAATTTATCAGGAGCGCGCGGCTTGATTACGATACGCATGCTAGGTTGCCATGGTGGTATAGGTGGCGTCGAGCGCCAGTCGACCTGCTACCTACTGGGCGACTCTGTACTCATTGATGCAGGAACCGGGCTAGGCACACTCCCCTTAGACCAGATGTTACGCATAGATCATGTCGTGCTGACTCACGCCCACCTTGATCATATTGCCTGCCTACCCCTGATGATTGATTCGGTCTGCGGTCAGCGAAATTCACCTTTGCAGGTATGGGCGCTTCCCGAGGTAATTACCATCCTCTCAGACCATATTTTTAACGACAAAATTTGGCCCGACTTCACACGCACACCCACGGCTGAGCATCCCTTTTTAAAACTTAATCCGCTCAATAACTCGATTCAATTGAATGGTATGCAATTGACTACTTTGCCAGCACGTCACGGCATTCCTGCGTGTGGCTTAAGGGTAGAGCGCGATGGAGTAGCGATTGCGTTTTCTGGAGACACTGCTGATTGCCCTGAATTCTGGGAGGCAATCAAAGCCGATCAGCTACTTAGAGCGGTCATCGTTGAATGTTCGTATTCAGCGTCGATGCACACCATGGCATCGTTGTCGATGCATCTCGATGCTGGCACTCTTCTGCCACGACTGTCCGCATTACCAGCGCGAGTTAAGCCAGTAATAGTTCATCGCAAGCCTGGACTCGAATCGCAGATCGCCGCAGAACTCAACTCCGGCCTACCGGGAAAAGAACTGCTATTCCCTCAAGCCTCCCAAGAATTCACTTTCGCTGCGTGAGCCTCAGCCCTTGATAGCGTTCTGCATATACAGCTGAAGCAGCAAGGCTTCTAGAACCTGAGTAGCAATCCCACTCTCTTTTGCCAGCAACTCGCGTAATCCCCGAGCAGTAATCTCAAGACACACGGTCTCACCAATGGCCTGGGCAGCGGCGCTGCGAACACCGCCTGCTATCAACGCCTGCTCACCGAAAGACTCTCCCTCCGATAGCACAGCCAATTGGCTTTGATTGGCGCGATTGATAATAGCAACCTGCCCACTTTTAATCACATAAAAGCTATGGGCTGACTCTCCAGGCTCGAACAGAACCTGGCCATCAGCGTAGGTAACGGGTTTGAATCCACTCATGACAGAGTCGCAGGCGGCGCCTTGAGTTCAAGAATGCGCATGGTCGTAAAACGGCAAATACCTTTGAGCCCTGAATTCAGTCGCCGCACCTCACGCAGAGCGCGATCTAACGGGATGAGCTTGGTGGTGACAACGGTAAGGGCAACGGCATCCCACGCGTAGACAATATCAGCGAGCCCCTCTGCCATGCCAAATACACTGCCCGGACCAAAACATAATTTCTTTCCCTGATTGTCCACGGTCTCGACCGTACCGGAAATCACGACATGCGCGAATGTCGCATGGTCTCCACGTTGGGCAATTTTCTGTCCTGGCTGAAATACACCGGAATTTAGGTCGCTGCCCCATAACTTAAAAAAGAGCCGTTCAGCACTAGAAAACTCATGATGATCGAATGCATCCATTGCCTGCTTAGAGCGAGGATCAATGATGCCCAGCGCCTTAAATCGCTGCATATTCATGCCAAAACGGATCTCGTCCTCAGAATTGGTAGTCATACTCGCCTGTTTTTGGATTTGTGATTATCTTTGCAAGGATAGTGATGATTATAAATCGTCCCGACGACAGATTCCCCTGAATGCATGGCAGGGATTGTCTAATAGTTTTCAACATAAAAATAAAATGCCAGTCAATCGATCTGATCGAGTTTTCAATTTGAAATGGCATCTAAACTCCAGCATTGTCGGGTTCAAAGAATGTGTAATAAGATAGTCGAGCGGCCAGAAAAAAATACAAACAATAAAGAAAAATATCCAACCATGCTGCCAACCTATCCCTTACCGAACGCTGCTTATTCAAGCATTCGTCACATTATTTTCTGAACGATCCACGGAGACGGCTATGGATATTTCCAAGGCAATCGACATTCGCACTGCCATGCGCGCATCTGGCGTGATTATGGCCTACAACGGCACAGTTTCAGATGAACTAATGGTCTCACTCGCCGATATCCTAAAGACACGGATGGAAGCTATGGACGATGCCAAGCGCTCCCGCGTCGTTTTTTCTATATTCATGGAGGGCATGCAAAATCTGATCTGGCATGGCCGAACCAACCAAAGCGCGCCCGGCATGGTTTGCATCTCGCAGCAAGATGGCGAAATTACGGTTGTTTGTGGCAATCGCATACAACGTGAAGAATCGTTAAAGCTCAACGAAACACTGGAGCAGCTGCAACGTGCAGACAAGGACACGATCCGTCAGCTGTACCGCGAAGGGATGTCGAAATCTAATGAACATGAAGGCCCTGGAGCAGGATTAGGATTGCTCGAGATCGCGCGGCGTGCATCGCATCCTATCTCATTTGCCTTCATGGACGTCGATGAAGATCACGTGGATTTTTTTCTGGCGGCCAGGATTTGAGGAGAGATTTTAATGAGTGAATTACATATCGCAGCAACCGAACGAACACCCGAAATCCTGCTATCGGCTAACAACGGCACATTCAGCATGAAGGGGGAATCCTTCCCAGAGGATGTTTCGGCGTTTTATGGCCAAGTCATTGTCGCCGTCGATCAATTAGCGCGTAATCTTACCAAGCCATTGACAGTTGATGTCGCGATGATCTACATCAACAGCTCTAGCATCAAAGCGATGTTTCGAATCTTTGAAGGTCTGGAAGCCGTTCGAAAAAATGGACAAGCACTTTCTATTACCTGGCACCACCAAGAAGATGACGACATCATGCAAGAACTCGGTGAAGATTTTAAAGACCGCTTTCCTGATCTTCCGATTGAGGTCAACGCAGCGTGAGCGCCAACAGCGATGACACGCTGTTCGATCTTTATGATCGCGAGAAACGGCTGCTAGCCGAAGGGCCAGAGCTACTCAAAAGCAGCGATGAAAACGAATTGCGCGCCTTTGCGGAGCGTCTCTTCGAGCGATTCGCGAAAGTTGTACGAGAAAACGAGGATCTTACCCGGCACTCTGACCGACAAGAACAACGCCTAGTCAAGCTAAATCAAAATCTCAAGCTACAAACGCGTGAACTTGATCAACGCAAAACAGAGTTGGAGAATTTGTCGCATCAGTTATCCAAGTATCTACCGCCTCAAATTCACCAGGCGCTATTCGAGGGAAAACATGACACTCAGATCACGACACAGCGAAAAAAACTGACTGTCTTTTTTTCTGATATCAAGAACTTCACGCAGACCTCAGAAAGCCTTCAGCCCGAGGCTCTGACAGAATACCTGAACGAATACTTTTCTGAGATGACTCAGATCGCGCTCAACTATGGCGCCACCATCGACAAATACATGGGTGATGCAATGATGGTCTTCTTTGGCGATCCCGACTCGCACGGTGTGCGTGAGGATGCACGAGCGTGCGTCGAGATGGCGCTGTCGATGCTGGAACGTCTGAGATCATTACAAAAGCGCTGGCGCTCGATCGGGTTTGAAAATCCATTCGAGATCCGCATCGGTATTAATACCGGCTACTGCAATGTAGGAAATTTTGGTAGCGAACAACGGCTTTCTTACACCATCATCGGTGGCGAAGTAAACCTTGCACAACGACTCGAATCGAATGCAGACGTTGGCGGCATTTTGATGAGCTACGAAACGTTCGTTCATGTGGAAGACCTCGTCGTTGCAGAGAAACGAGGTGCAATCAGAATGAAAGGTATCGCGCGTGATGTGCAAACATATGCAATTACGGGCCGCAAAACTGAATCATCTCCCTCCGTGTTTAATTTCGATCATCCGGCAGGCGTATCTATCGATCTGGATCCAGCGGTGCTCGATGCAGAGGTACGCTCTGCGCTTGCCGATAAGCTGTCTGAGCTAGCGTCTCAACTACGCGAACCCTAATAAAGCTCTTTGTTGTCGTCGTAAAAGTGGTGGTTTGACGCAGTACTATGAAGGTCCCCAGCTCAAGGAGATCGTATCGCCATACTACGCTACGCTCATAACAATGCAACGCTTCAAAGGAGATGACCAATGAAAAAAATAATAGCCATCCTGTTGCTCTTGATCGGACTTGTCGGTTGGCCAGTTGACACCATGTGTGCAGAGCCTATAGCGCTAAGCGCTAATACCCCAGTAGTTATACCGATTAAGCCTAATGATATTCAGGTACTTGTAGAGGGAGACAGGGTACTGTCATTGAATGAGGCGCAAGATGCATCAAGCCTATTTAAGCCAACCAATGACATTGGACCCATTCAATCGTCGAAAGTCTATTGGATAGCGTTAGAAATAAAAAATGATATTGCCATTGATAGAGAATTTCGGCTCACGAACAAGACATTCGGTTTACTTGGCTTGAATGTTTATCTCATTCATGAAAATGGCGAGCGAGTAGCGTATGAAAAAAATTATGCAAACCTAGCGCCTGGAAATCAGCTTTCACGTTCATCTCCTTTTGTAAATCACTCTCCTCCTTCCGAGACGCAATACCTGGTACTCCCTTTGCGTCGTAATGAGACTGCAAAAATCTATGCGAGAGTTATTCCAGACCAGCGTTTTTTACCGAAACAATTTAATTTTTTTAGTATTGTTGATCACGCAAGGTATCTTGAATTACGTCGCTTTGGCTTGTATATAGAAGGCGCTTTGGCCGGCGCTTTACTCGCTTTGTCCGTATTTGGCTGGTACTCCTTTTTCCGAAATCGCGACCATACCAGTCTGATGTATGGGATTTGGATACTGTTCGCACTCGGAAGTGTGCTAGTTTTAGGAGTACACGATGGTCAGAGGATGGCAGAATTTTTTGTGGGCTTTGATGAATATGGTTTCACGCCTATTGGGCTTTCTGTTCGTAATATCGTTGCTTATATTGTGGCCGCTGGTCAAAGTATTGCTTACATTCTGTTTGCCCGATCTTTTCTTAACATTCGAGAGCGATTTCCCTTATTTCATCAGTTTACCAACGCTTGGATAGCGTTTTATCTAATACAGCTTACCGTCAACCTTACGATCAAACACAGCATTCCACCTAGCTGGCTTTGGAATCCTCTATTGATATGGCTGGTATTGAATCTTCTTGGCGTGTATATCTGCGCTTTCATTAGACTGCGTGAGGGAATGTCGATCGCCAAGTTCTTTATGGTTGCGATGGTTCCCTACGTACTGTTTAGATCATTATTCTTACTCGGGGTGGCGGGCATTCCCTCGCCTGTAGCGATGCTGCCCGATGAAGGTATTTTTTATCACTTTAAAGATGCCAACTCGATGCAAGGGTTTGGCGTAGTGTGTGAAGCTGTCATTATGGCACTCGCCGTGGTAGCTCGTTCACGCTGGCTACAAGATGAACTCGCAACCAGTATGCGTGAGCAGCAAGAACTCGTAGAAAACCAGAACAAGGTATTGGAAGAAACCGTTGCCGCGCGTACACGAGAGCTTGCTGAGCAACACCAAGAGCTCGATGAGGCACATCGCTTCATTGTGAGCTCCGTAGATTACGCAAGTCGTCTCCAGCGCAGTCAACTGCCCAAGCCTCACCGAATTGAAGGAAGGTTTGCATCCTTAGGAGTCATCTGGGCACCGCGAGACACTATTGGCGGCGATTTATGGTGGTTATCATCATCCCAGCATGCAGGGCCTTTCACCCTGGCCGTAGCCGATTGCACAGGCCACGGGGTACCTGGCGCCATGCTGTCGCTGCTAGTAAGTAATTCTCTGGAGAGGATTTTTTCTACCGAACCTGACAAATCTCCAGCAGAGGCGCTAATGACCTTGGATTTCCTCGTGCGTAGCGGACTCAACCAAGACGCAGAGGATAGTGAAAGTGACGATGGCTGTGACGCGATGATTATGCGCATCGATCGCGAACAGCGCAGGATTATTTTTGCTGGTGCCAAAATCGGTACATTCCAGCTCAAGTCTGAAGGCACAATCATCCGACATCTACCCACTCGTGCAAGCCTCGGTTATTGCCAGCGGCCTGATCCAGAAGATGAACCCAACGACCAGGTGATAGCGTATACGCCAGGTGACACATTTGTGGTCGTCACGGATGGCTTTACAGATCAAATAGGTGGACCATCAACTCCTCCCAGCTCGTTTGGATATCGACGCATTGAACAAACACTTACGCAGCTGGCCTCTCGTCCTGCCGAACAGATTGCACAGCGACTTAAAGAAGAATTTGATTTATGGCGCGGAGAACAGAAAAACCGAGATGATTTTACGGTGATTGTATTTACTCTCTGACGCGTGTGATGAACATAAAAATAGGGACTATTCATCACAACTACACCGCATAAAGGACATTCGCTATGTCAATGTCGTGGTATCCATCGACTCATTTAGGTGGTCACATGAACTACCTAAAGAGTAAATACGATGGCAGTAAGATCATCTCTACGTGTATTAGTACCTTGCCAAAGCAAAAAATTATGTTGTTGATCTTAAGGATTATCAGTCAGCATTAAAAGTCACTAAAAACATAGACTATGTTTTTAACATGGCCTGCAATATGGGAGGCATGGGATTTATTGAAAATAATAAA
>JAULVH010000316.1:8621-9422 GCA_032111105.1 Burkholderiaceae bacterium
CCAAACGAAATCTTCCCCGTTGGACCACCAATTTGGTCAGTAATGCCGTCCGTGAAAATGGCAAAGACATCACCAGCTTGATATCGAATGACATGAGCTGTTGAAATTTGCCCCTCTTGAATAGTCTCGTGATAGCCAAGGCTGCACCGTGCACCAGAATAGCGAGTTAAGTTATCTTTACCTGAAACATGAAAAAGTCCTAATTTCGCACCCGAGAACTCAATGCGATGATTGTCACGATCGATTCGTAATATCGCTGCGTCACATCCATCATCACTCTCACTATCGAGCCTATCTTGATTCAAACCCATGCGCACATAATGATCTAGCGAAAGCAAAGCAGATGTAGGGTCTTGGGTTGTATCGTTAGCGTAAATACGTTCAAGCGAGTTACTAACCAATAATGACAACATAGCGCCAGGTACACCGTGACCAGTGCAGTCAGCCACCGCCACAATAAATGGCCCCGTGTGCAATGAAGAAGAAAGCCAATAAACATCTCCTCCAATCACATCCCTTGGCTGCCATATGGCAGAAAAAGAAGCGAATCTCCTATCGATACGAATAGATCGCGGCAATTGCCCCCGTTGTAATCGACTTGCGTAGTTCACTGATCCCAAAATAATTTGGTGGGATTCATCTAACGCCCTGTGCTGCTCCACTAGCTCTTGCGTGCGCTCTGCAACGGTTGCTTCTAGAACTTTATTTTGATTTGCAATTAATCTTTTCTGAGATTCTTGAGTCTCTATCAACTCCTCTTGAATCCACTTGTTTCTACTAATAACAGCAAGTGCCATGATG
>JAULVH010000317.1:0-3384 GCA_032111105.1 Burkholderiaceae bacterium
GGTCAGCTCGACCACCCGCCCCGATGAAGAGGTCAGAGAAAAAATATCGATTGTCGAAAAGCGACTGGTCGATGAATACGCGTACGATAATCATAGCGCTCGCGAAGCGTTAAATTATGTCACCACGCTGCTTGCACAGGAGTAAAGCGCATGCGAAAAACAATGCCGGCTTCTGAAGGTCAAATGACTGCAGAAACGCTTACCAGGCCAAGAGGCAAGGCATGACAATTCACAGCACTATTTCCACGGGTTCTCCGTGGTACGCGCTTTTTTCCAGAGGTGCACGAGACTGGCTTCGGCATAACGAAAAAGTACGGCAAAGCGTACAGCGCCACCTGCCTGATCTGATCGCCGAATCGGATCTGATGACAGATTCCAGGGAGCGCACGGTGCACTTGCCCGTCCATGTACTGGAGCATGCGCGTTTCCGCCTGTCGGATTCGAATGAAAGTTTGCGAAATGCGGGCCAGGGGCAGGGGAAACCCGGCGATGTTCTGCGGCCAGCGCAGGGAAAGCCTTCCGATGATGAGGAAGTCAATGGTGGCAACAGTGAAGGTGAAGTTCGCTTGTTACTGGAATTGAAGGTCGATGACATCGTTGACTGGTTATGGGAGGAGTTAAAGCTGCCTGATTTGCAGCCCAAACAAAAATCTGTCATCCAGCAGGATGCCTGGGTACGTGAGGGCTGGGACAAACATGGTGCGCGTGCCCGGCTTGATCGGCGGCGTACGGTCAAGGAAGCAGTCAAGCGCCGTGCAATACAAAGCAACCCCGTACCCTTCTCCAATGAAGATCTGCGCTTTCGTCAGTTGGTGCATCGACGTCAACCCGCGACGCATGCGGTGGTTCTGTTTGCTCTGGATGTCTCTGCGAGCATGACGGATGCTGAAAGAAAATTGGCAAAAACTTTCTTTTTCTTCGTATTGCAGGGTATCCGGCGCAAATATGGCCAGGTGGAAACCCGCTTTATTGCCCATACAACCCAGGCATGGGAATTTTCAGAGGCTGATTTTTTTCAGGTTACCGGCACTGGTGGGACGGGTGCATCATCAGCTTTTGATCTTGCCCTTCAGATTATCGATAAAGATTACGACCTGTCAAAGTACAACACGTATCTTTTTTATGCCTCTGACGGTGAAAATTTTACGGAAGACCGGCAAGCTGCAACAGCAGGACTCGTTAAATTAAGCAGTATGCTGAATTATTTTGGTTACGTGGAAACGGTTCCTGGAACGTCACGGATGAATGAAACTGAAATGAAAATGATCTGCAATCAGATTGAAAACACTGGCGCATCCTTGGGCAGTTGCGTGTTGAATCGAACGGATGATATCTGGAAAGCCATACGACAATTTTTTTTACAAGAATCAACACGAGATGAGGCCATCGGATGACGCAATCGCATATTCACCTGGAATTGGAAGATTATGCGAATCAAATCGAAGATTTAGCAGAGAAGCTGGGACTGGATTACTACCCGGTAGATTTCGAAGTGGTACCGAATAATTTTATGACCGAAATATCCGTGTATGGTTTGCCGGTGCGTATGCCGCATTGGTCGTTCGGCATACGCTATATTCACCAGTTGATTCGCCAGGGCATGGGGCACTCGAGAATTTTCGAAGTCATGTTTCCCGGTGACCCCTGCCACGCGTATCTGGTGAATGACAATTCAGTCGCAGAAAATACATTGGTGGTGGCGCATGTGATTGGCCATGCGGATTTTGCAAAAAATAATCAACTCTTTGCTCGGTTCATGCAAATGGCAGGCGGCCATATTCTGGAGCAGGCAGCAGAGCGAGCTCACACCATCGAGCAGGCGCTGTCACAGCATGGACAGGAACGAGTCGAGGCTGTGCTGGATGCGGCGCTGGCACTGGAACCTCACATCGACATCAATCAGCCTTTGCATCGGGCAGCTTATCCGGTCAGCGAACCCGGGCTCGCAATGTTGCAAAACGCCAGCCTGTTCACCCAGAGATTTCATCGCCTGCCGGGTGAAGAAAATTTATTACCCAAATCTGAAGACAGGCCTGGAAAACCGGCGATACCGCCGCACCCGGAATATGATTTGCTATGGTTTATCGCCCAGTACGCGCCAGATCTGGAGGGTTGGGAGCGCGATATTTTTCTTGCCGTGCGTGAAGAGTCTTTTTATTTCTACCCCGTCTTTGCCTGCCAGATCATGAATGAAGGTTGGGCTTCATACTGGCATGCACGTCTGTTGCGAGAAGCCGATTTTCTGCCGTCCGAGCTTTATCTGTCTGCCATCAAGGCGCACTCCGATGTGGTTCGCCCTTACGCCGGTGATCATCAGTTATCCCTGTCAATCAACCCCTACCATCTCGGTTTTTCCATTTGGGAGGATCTGATTGAGCGTTGCGGCATTGAGGCTGCTCGTCAGATATGTAAAGAGGAAGATGATTTTGGTTTTATTCGCAATTACCTGAGCGTCGAGCTTGCAGAAAAACTGCAGCTTTTTGTCTACGAAGCTGACCACGAAGGTGGAATCCGGGTGGCTGAACACGATATCCATGCCATTCGTGAAGCGATTCTTGCGCCAAAATTCAATTACGGTGCGCCACGAATTTCGATCAACCATCTGCACGTCGATGGCAGTCTGGAGTTACATCACCGCCAACGAAGGCTTCACCAAGCGTGTGCTGGACTACATGAGCCGGGTCTGGCGCCGGCCCGTCAGCTTGCAGACGATCGGCGCCAGCGGTAACCCGCGGGTGATCAGTGGAAAGCAGGCAAAACCCTGAGAAAAAATCTGTAGAGGGCCTGAGGCGACAGGCTCTCAATGATCGATATTGATCACCAGGCTGGTCATGTAAGTACCCACGCTGATATCCTGCCTGGCGAGCATCCGCCCATATAAACGGATAGTGAAGATTTTTGAGCGCGGCACGGATTCTGTGACGGGTATGGCCATCTGGTCAGTCAGGGGTATCGTACGTGCAGCGTCTTGAAAAAGAATGAAATGAGCTTCATCGTTGTCAGCTTGGTTACTGAGCACACGGCGATCGCCCTGACTGCTCATGCCGATTATGTTGACGCGCACATCAAGCTGTCGTCCATTGAAAGCGGGCGCGCAATAAATATCAATTGTGGTGACACTATCCAGATGCTGTGAAGACTCGGGATTGTAATTCCCGAAATTCAGTTGCGCAGCACTCATCGGATAACAAGAATCTGCAGCAGCAGTCTGAATCAGGCCGAAAAAAATCAGTATTACGATTGCTACCCACTTCAGCAAAGAGATCAAATCCCTTCGCCAGACTGAGCGCAGATACTGGTATTTGTTCATTGGTCGCCTTCTCTGCAAATAAATTCGCCCAGATGAGGTGTCACCTCCGCGGGTGCAGTAAACGGAATGATTGC
>JAULVH010000318.1:0-12724 GCA_032111105.1 Burkholderiaceae bacterium
AACGGAAGTGAGTACCGATCAAATCGGAATCCGAAATCCAGCCGTCATAGATGCTCTTACCTGATTGCATAGATGTCTGAAGCTTTTCAACTACGTCACCTTCTTGGATCAAGTCATGTTTGACTTTGATACCGGTGATTTCTTCAAAAGCCTTAGCCATTACCTTGGACTCATATACGTGTGTGTCGATCGTCTCTGACACAACGTTAATTTCTTTTACGCCCTTAGCTTTGAGCTTTTCAGCGGCATCGATAAACCATTTCATTTCATCGAGCTGCTGCTTGCGGCTCAACGTCGATGGCTGGAACTCTTTGTCCACCCATTTCTCTGCGGCTTTCATGTCAGCCCAGGACGCGCCTGAGGCCAGCATTGCTGCGATCGCAATGGCACTAAGTTTAAGTTTCATCTTGTCTCCTCTTCGCACCTTCCCGGACAGAACAACCGACACCGGCGGGAAGAAACCCGGTGCCAGCATGAGTCGAGGCTGACTCACAACCACATAACTTCGCTTGCTAACCCCAAAGCATCATCACTAACAACACTACAAAACCTATTACTGCAGCTACCCACTGCGTTAAATCAGTCAATCCGGCCCACGCCAAATTGACATACGCAGCAGACAACAAACCTATAAATAAACGGTCACCACGGGTGGTGGATATAGGCAAAAAACCTTTACGTTCTATGCTGGGAGAGCGCACCTGCCAGATCGTCATGCCTATCAACATCAGCACTACACTGATAAAAAATACAGCGACTTCCAGCGTCCAGGCCATCCATGAAAAGGCGTTACTCATATCACACCCTCCCCATAGCAAAACCTTTGGCGATGTAATGCCGCACAAACCAAATCACTAAAGCACCCGGCACTATCGTGAGCGTGCCGGCGGCAGCAAGTACACCCCAATCCATACCGGCAGCGGAAACAGTACGTGTCATCGTCGCAGCAATCGGCTTTGCATTTACGGATGTCAGTGTGCGCGCAAGCAGGAGTTCAACCCAGCTAAACATAAAGCAGAAAAACGCCGTTACACCGATGCCTGATTTAATGAGTGGCAAAAAGATTTTTACGAAAAACGACGGGAAAGTATAACCATCGATATACGCAGTTTCATCTATCTCTTTGGGTATGCCCGACATGAAGCCTTCTAAAATCCACACTGCCAGCGGCACATTAAACAGCAAGTGCGCCAGGGCCACGGCAATGTGCGTGTCCATCATTCCAAACGTTGAATACAATTGGAAGAAGGGCAGTAGAAAAACAGCGGGGGGTGTCATGCGATTGGTGAGCAACCAAAAGAACAAATGCTTATCACCTAAAAATGAATAACGCGAAAACGCATAAGCTGCCGGCAGCGCCAACAGCACCGCCATCACCATATTCAAAGCGACATAAATAATTGAATTGATGTAGCCGCCGTACCAGGCTTCGTCAGTGAAGATGGTGATGTAATTATTAAACGTTAGTTCGCGGGGCCACATGGTCATGACGCCGACGATTTCTTCATTCGTCTTGAGCGACATGTTTAACATCCAATAAATCGGCAACAGCGACAGCCCTAAAAACGCCACCAGAAAAAACCGCGAGAAATTTTTCCGTATCATGTTTTGTCTCCTGTGCCCACGCGCTGCATCCAGTTGTAGAGCACAAACGAAAAAAGCAAGATGATCAGGAAGTAAATCAGAGAAAACGCCGCCGCAGGGCCCAGATCAAACTGACCCACCGCTTTTTGTGTCAGGTACTGTGAAAGAAAGGTCGTTGCGTTACCTGGCCCACCACCGGTGAGAACAAATGGTTCGGTGTAAATCATGAAGCTATCCATAAAACGCAGTAGCACCGCAATCATCAACACATTGCGCATTTTAGGTAACTGAATAAAACGAAATACCGCAAAGCGTGACGCACCATCAATTTTTGCGGCCTGATAGTAGGCATCAGGTATGGCGCGCAAACCGGCGTAGCACAGCAACACCACTAACGGTGTCCAATGCCATACATCCATTAGCAGTACCGTTAACCAGGCATCTAATGAATCGCCCGTGTAGTTGTACGAAATACCGGCATCATTAATCAGTTTGCCCATCAGGCCGATATCGCCACGCCCAAAAATTTGCCAGATCGTGCCAACCACATTCCACGGAATCAGTAACGGCAAAGCGACCAGCACCAGTGACAGCGAGGCGCGCCAGCCGTGTGCAGGCATGGTAAGAGCTACGCCTATGCCCAATGGAATTTGTATGGATAACACCGCCAAAGAAAACCAGAGCTGACGCACTAAGGCACCATGCAAATCCTGGTCGCGCATGACTTCTCTAAACCACTCCATACCCACGAATACAGATTGATCGGGGCCGAGTATGTCTTGCACCGAATAATTCACCACCGTCATCAATGGCACGATCGCAGAAAAAGCGACCGACAAAATCACCGGCAACACGAACCACCATGCTTTGTTGTTGTAGGTTTTCATGCGACGCGTCTCTCATTGACGTAATACAGTATGCGTTCATCCGGCAGACGGACTCCCACAGCATCACCTGCCGCAACGGGGTGCACCGTGCGCTGTTTACATGCCACGCGGTAGTCACCCAGCTGACAATCAATTAACCAATGCGTTCCCATGTTGCGCGCTGTGATTACGCGTGCGGGCAAACTCTCTGCGGTACCTTGTGCCACGCATTCAACAAATTCTGGGCGTATACCCAACTTCAAACTACCTTCGCCCATACGCAATCCGCGACGTGGGGGTAAAAATTCTGTGACACCTGAAATACGTACACCATCGGCGCTATAACCGCATGGCATTAAATTCATACCCGGATTACCGATGAAGTAACCCACAAACGTATGCGCAGGTGCTTCAAATAATTCTTGAGCTGTACCAATTTGCACGACTTCACCTTCGGTCATTACAACGACTTTCTCGGCAAAGGTGAGCGCTTCAATCTGATCGTGAGTTACATAGATCAGTGATAATTTAAGTTCGTGATGAATTTCTTTAAGCTTGCGACGTAGCAGCCATTTCAAATGCGGATCAATGACTGTTAGCGGCTCATCAAACAATACCGCCGCAACATCGGGACGCACCAGGCCGCGACCCAAGGAAATTTTTTGTTTCGCGTCTGCCGTGAGTCCACTCGCACGATTTTTTAGATCGGACGATAGCTCTAAAATTTCGGCTATGTGCGCTACGCGTTTTTCTATATCGGCTGTTTTCCATCCGCGATTTTTTAACGGGAATGCGAGGTTCTCACCGACCGTCATGGTGTCGTAAATAACGGGGAACTGAAACACCTGCGCAATGTTGCGTGCTTCAGTGGGTAAGTTGGTTACGTCTTTACCGTCAAACAGCACCTTGCCTTGTGATGGTTTCACCAGTCCGGAAATAATATTGAGCAGCGTTGTTTTGCCACAGCCTGAAGGGCCGAGCAATGCGTATGCACCACCATCATTCCACGTCATTTCCATAGGACGCAATGCGTAATCCGTAGGCTCGGAAGGATGCGCTTTGTAGCTGTGCGCCAGTCCCACAAGTTCTATGCGCGCCATCTCACTCTCCCGTTGCTTCGGGTGCGCATAACAATGCGCCATCCGAACTAAAAATAAACAAATCACCAGGAAGTAAATACACCGTCGTAGCAGCACCTATATCTAGTGTGTGCACGCCGGTTAGTTGCGCAACCAATGACAACTCACCTCTGTGTAAATGCACATAGGTTTCTGAGCCACTGATTTCAGACAGATCAACCGTTGCGCCGATAGCGAAATCATTTCCCTGCGAACTAAGTCGCAAACTGTGTGCGCGTACTCCGAGCACTACCTGGCTATGACCGGCTGCTTTAGCGCGTTGGCGTTCCGAGAGCGGCATAGTCAAACCTTGCGCCAAATGTGCCGTGCCTTGCGCATCAATGCGCGCGTCCATCAAGTTGATAGGCGGATCACTAAACGTGCGCGCAGCTTGTAGCGATACCGGCGCATTAAATACAGACAGTGTGGAGCCATGCTGCAGCACGCGACCCTCATGCATCAAGAGCGTTTGTCCGCCGAGTTGCAATGCTTCTAGTGGTTCGGTGGTGGCATACACAACGGTGGTACCGCCCGAGGCAAACAGATCGGTTAATTCGCGGCGTAGTTCTTCGCGGAGTTTGTAATCCAGATTGACCAGCGGCTCATCGAGTAACAATAAGCCAGCATCCTTAATGAGTGCACGCGCCAGCGCAGTGCGTTGTTGCTGACCACCCGAGAGCGCCGCAGGCGCGCGGTCTAAGTAATTAGAGATATGCAAACGCTCGGCCATTTCATGGACCTTCTTGCGTATCTCATCGTCCGATAGCTTGCCCGCAATGCGCAATGGCGAGGCAATGTTTTCAAACACACTAAGTGAAGGGTAATTGATGAACTGCTGATAGACCATGGCGAGATGGCGTTCACGTACGGGCACGCCGGTGACATCGACGCCGTCGGCAATAATTTTGCCTTCCGTAGGACGATCGAGTCCCGCCATCAAACGCATGAGCGTCGTCTTGCCCGCCAGCGTAGGGCCTAGCAATACGTTAATCGCTCCCGACTTCAACGCGACCGAAGTAGGATACAGATGCGTATGAGCGCCGATGCGGGCGCTTACGCCTTGTAATTCGAGACGCACTCTATCTCCTCCGAGTGTATCGCTGCGGTATTAACCTGCAGCGACCATCAGTTTGTTATCTTTTTTATATCGCCTTTCAGCGATCCACTGATCAACTTTCTGCGCCGTTCCCTCTGGCACATGAAGCCCCAACTTAGTGCGTCGCCACAGTATATCGGTGCTGGACGACGCCCATTCAAAATTCATCAGATACTCTAATTCGGCTGGGTACAGACCCTCTGCCAGTGGCTCACCCATATCGTGTAATGAATGACGATTGTTTAAAAGCACATGAATGCGCGTGCCATACGCGCGTGCATAACGTGCGATCAATTTAGGTGCGAGCCAGGAAAATTTCTTTTGCAGTTCGTGCACATACGCATCGAACTCAAGTACAGAACGATTTTGCGGTTCGCTGCCAAACAAGTCACCACCTGGCAAGCACGCATCGGCAGTCCACGCGCTGCGATGATTGCCTAATTTGGTCGCAATCATGTCGACGGCTTCTTCTGCCAGTTTTCTGAACGTCGTAATTTTGCCGCCGAATACGCTTAGCAAGGGCGCGGTTTCGCCATCTATTGCCAGGTTGTAGTCGCGCGTAATGTCTGAAGCATTCGATGAATCATCTTCCAGCAATGGACGCACACCAGAGTACGCCCACACCACATCTGCCGGCTTTAAAGGTTTTAAGAAATAACGTTCAGTCAGTTTGCACAGATAGTTAATTTCATCTTGATCAATTGCCACGTTGTTCGTGTCGCCGTGATACTCAATATCGGTTGTACCTATCAGCGTGAAATCATTTTCATAATCGATAGCAAAGACGATGCGACCGTCTGGATTTTGAAAAATATACGCAAACGGATGATCAAATAATTTTTTAACGACGATATGACTGCCCTTGATCAAACGCAGTGATTTAGCACTGGGGCGATGCAAGGCATCTTGCAAAAAAGATGCAGCCCATGGGCCAGCGGCGTTAATTAATCCGCGTGCGTTTACAGAGATCTGCTTGCCGTCTTGTGTGCGCAGCACAGCCGACCATTTGTCACCTGCGCGAGCCGCCGATTCGCACACCGTGTGAGTCAAAATGGTGGCGCCTTTTTCGGCGGCATCAAGCGCATTTAAGACAACCAGTCGGGCATCATCAACCCAGCCATCAGAGTAAATAAATCCCTTGGTAAATTCTGGCTTAAGAGGTTTGCCTGCGGCGTGCGTGCGTAAATCCAGACTGCCTGATCCGGGCAATATTTCGCGCTGTGCCAGATAGTCATACACCAGCATACCCGCGCGAATTATCCAGGCCGGCCGCTGGCCTTTATCGTGTGGCATGACAAAGCGCATAGGCCACATGATGTGTGGCGCAGAGCGCAATAAAACTTCGCGTTCTATCAGCGCTTTTCTTACTAAGCCGAATTCGTAATGTTCTAAGTAGCGCAGCCCACCGTGTATTAATTTGGTTGAGGCTGATGAGGTATGTGACGCCAGATCATCTTTTTCGCAAAGCACGACCGACAAGCCGCGGCCTGCTGCATCCCGCGCTATGCCTGCGCCATTGACGCCGCCGCCGACAATCAGCAAATCACAGTCAAGGCTGGCGGAAGATGGGCTCATTGATTAGTTAACGTAAGCAACGTGTTGAGTTCGGGTCGTATCCAACTAATTTGGGTGGCTGAGGAAGCCTTGGGCAGACAACATTTACGGCGCCAAAATAGTCGGCAGACGTTTTGCTGTGCGCAGGAAGAGCATGTAACTTTTCCTGTTGGAATTGCCAAGCGAACTCAGACTGAACATAATGCCAAACAAAGATAGACGCTAAACGAACAAAAAGCAACACTTATGGCTGCGTTTCGGTTCGTTTGTTTTCATTATCGACTTTTTAACCGTGGCCCGGCTAGGCGTGGGAGTACAGGCATGACTTTAAATCCGCGACAGCGGCGATTGCTCGAAGCCGTACAAAGGCAAGTCACCATTTCGGTGGAAGACTTGGCCAATGAACTCGCGGTGACACCCCAGACCGTTAGGCGCGACGTCAAGTTAATGGAAGAAGCGCGTCTGCTGGCCCGTTATCACGGCGGCGTGGGCTTGCCGTCATCCGTAGAAAACATCGATTACACCCAGCGCCAGATCCTCAATATCGAGGGCAAACGCCGCATCGCCGCTGCCGTCGCCGAGCGGGTGCGCCCGGGATGTTCGCTACTCATTAATATAGGAACGACTAACGAAGAGGTGGCGCGCGCGCTGATGCATCATCAGGGTTTGCACGTGGTGACCAATAATCTCAATGTCGCCACTATTTTGGCCAGTCAGCCCGGCTGCGAGGTCATCGTGGCCGGTGGCGTGGTGCGAGGGCGCGATAGAGCCATCGTTGGCGAGGCCACGGTCGAGTTCATACGGCAATTCAAAGTAGATATAGGCATCATCGGCGTATCGAGCATAGAACCCGACGGCACTCTGCGCGACTTTGACCCGCGTGAAGTCAAAGTAGCCCAAGCCATCGTTGATCAGTCGCGCGAAGTTTGGCTGGTAGCGGATCAGGCCAAATTCGACCGACATGCCTTGGTACGCATTACCCATCTCTCTCAAATCGACAAGTTATTTTGCGATGCGCCGCCGCCGCCCGGGTTAGCCAGCATCTTGGCTGAGGCGCAGGTAGAGGTCGTAGTTGCACCTTAATTTTTAGATGATGAACGGCGGCGTTTTAAAGTCATGGTCACTTTGCCGCGGTCTCGCACAGCAGCGCTGAACCGCCATACCAATCGCAAAAAATTACCATCACCCTAAAACTGCGGACAAGCCAGCCCTTTAGGCGATAATACGGCCATCCGAAAATAGCTCCGAGGAACAGGATGTCCAACGTCTACGCCCCACTAAAAAACGATACTTTTTTGCGCGCATTGCTGCGTCAACCGACGGACTACACCCCGCTGTGGTTAATGCGTCAGGCGGGACGTTACTTACCCGAATATCGCGCAACTCGCGCTAAAGCAGGCTCATTTATGGGCCTAGCGACTAATCCCGACTACGCAACCGAAGTCACCATGCAGCCGCTGGACCGTTATCCACTGGACGCGGCAATACTGTTTTCTGACATTTTGACCGTGCCTGATGCCATGGGTTTGGGGCTGTCATTTGCCGAGGGCGAAGGCCCACGCTTTGCCCATCCGCTGCGCGACGAGAAAGCCGTGCTTGCCTTGCGCGAGCCCGATCTCTCCAGTCTGCAATATGTGTTTGATGCAGTTACCCAGATCCGCAAAACGCTAGACGGCCGAGTGCCGCTGATAGGTTTTTCCGGTAGTCCCTGGACGCTGGCCTGCTATATGGTTGAGGGCGGTGGCTCGGATGATTTCCGACTGGTCAAGGGCATGCTGTACGACCGCCCTGATCTGATGCACCACATTTTGACGGTCAATGCCAAATCCGTGGCGTCTTACCTAAATGCCCAAATAGACGCGGGCGCCCAAGCCGTCATGATTTTTGACACCTGGGGCGGTGCTTTAGCGGATGGCGTGTATCAGGCGTTTTCATTGCACTACATGCGCGAAGTCATTAAAGGCTTAAAGCGCGAGCATGACGGGCAAAAAATCCCGTGCATAGTATTTACCAAGGGCGGCGGCTTATGGCTGGACGACTTGGCCGATAGTGGTGCCGATGCCGTTGGCTTGGATTGGACTGTTAATCTGGCTAAGGCACGCCAGCAAGTCGGACACAAAGTCGCCCTGCAAGGCAACCTTGATCCGAATGTACTGTTTGCCAAACCTGATCAAATTCATGCCGAAGTAGAAAAAGTACTCAACTCCTTTGGCAAGCCCGGCCCGGGCACCGGCCATGTGTTCAATTTAGGACATGGGATTTCACAATTCACCCCGCCGGAGTCAGTGACCGCCTTGGTTGAAGCCGTTCATGGCATTAGCCGCCGCTTACGCGCCTGATAAAACTTGCCGTAGTTGCATGGCAATCCAGTCCTGATTTTGGTCAAAATGGTGCAGTTATGCACAAAACATGGCGGCGATCAAAAATCAAGGACTTGCGCAAAATAAGTGGAGCTCACTGTAAAACATCTCGCCAACCCCTTGATTTATATGGGAGCTTAGCTTTTCTGACATTGTTCGGTAATCGAGACAAGATTACAGATATGGCCAGGATTTGTTAGAAACCGAGATTGTTCACAAAGATATCCACAGGCCAGTGGACAACTTTTGTGGTGGATATGTTTGTTTTTGGCGCGTAATGTGGCGAGCTTGCATCAACCTGCAAACCAGGGCCTGGATACCGAGCTGCTTCAAAAACAAGTGAACTACCTGTTTTAGCTCTGATCCGGATTAAATCGCACTTATTCACAAATGGTGGGTCTGTCAAGACACTAAATATTTTTTTTAAATTTTTTTTTGTTTTCGCGAGAAATCTCTAAGTCATTGATTTTATTGAGGCTGGTCAGTTGCCTTACCTCTGAGCAAATTGTTTGAGCCCGCGCGCTATCAGGCTTCTCACGTGTCAAGCGGCAGTTGTACACAAAGTTATCCACAAAATTTGTGGATAGTCTAAAAAGCGCTTTTGAAATGGGTAGTTAGCGGGTCTTCTAAGGAATCACTTTAAGTCGCGTTGCGAAGCCAGAAGAAATATTTTTTTTCCATTTCACGAAAATAATAATATTTTTTCCGTCATATAGTTGTTACACAAACACTGTCAAAAAACTTTTCTTCTCACGTGCACAACAGAATTCTGCAAGTTGCTATCGATACACCGCTCGACACAACATTCGATTACCGATGCTCTGTATCGACTATCGCTACAGAACAACCGCAGATAGGGCAATTCGTGCGCATACCTTTTGGTAAACGCGAAGTGGCCGGATTAATAGTTGGTATCACTCAACACAGTGATGTCCCTGTAGAAAAAATGCGCGATGTCATCGAACTGCGACATCAATTATCACCGTTGTCATCGCACTGGATGCAGTTGTGTCAATTCGCTGCTGATTATTATCAGCGGCCGTTGGGTGAGGTTGCTTTACCTGCTGTTCCTAAAGCATTACGCGATGCCAAAGTCGGCGCTATCGATCGCGCACTAAAAAAAATAAAAATCCAGGCTGCAGCAGTGCAAGCGTCTGTCAATGAACACGTAGCGATCGCAGCACCCATACTCAATGAGCAACAGCAAGAAGCGGTGACAGCGATTGCAGCAACGACAGGCTATGCCTGCCACCTGCTATTTGGCATTACCGGCAGCGGCAAAACGCAGGTGTATTTGCAAGCGGCCAAAGCGGTGCGTGACAAAAAAATCGTACAGGGTGAACGAGCACAAATATTGATACTGGTGCCTGAAATAAATCTCACGCCCCAACTTGAAGATCAGGTGCGCGCTGCGTTTCCTAGCTTGAATGTCGTAACCCTGCATAGCCAGTTATCCGAAGGTGAACGACTGCGGCACTGGTTAGCGGCACATGAAGCGCAAGCAGATATTTTGCTGGGTACACGTTTGGCCGTGCTGGCATCTATGCCGCATCTCAAGCTCATCATCATCGATGAAGAACATGATGCGTCGTACAAACAGCAAGAAGGCTTGCGATATTCCGCGCGTGATTTAGCAATCTGGCGCGCACGACAATTAGCGATTCCTGTCGTGCTGGGTTCTGCAACGCCATCAATAGAAAGCTGGCATCACGCCGAAACAGGCAAGTATCAACGACACGTACTATCACAGCGAGCCGCAGCACTAGCAACTGTGCCACGCGTGGGGCTAATTGATACTGAGCGCGAAAAAGCAACCGAAGGCTTGTGCCCATCGTTACTCAATGCCTTGCGTGAACGACTCGCGCGCGGTGAGCAATCACTATTATTTTTAAATCGTCGTGGCTATGCACCCGTCATGCATTGCGATGCCTGCGGCTGGATTAGCAATTGTCGTCGCTGCACCGCGTTTATGGTGCTGCATAAACCTGAACGCCGACTGCGCTGTCATCACTGCAGTTTGGAGTTGCGTATACCTACGTCGTGCCCTACGTGCGGTAATGTAGATTTGCAGCCCTTAGGACGTGGAACACAGCGCGTAGAAGAACATCTGCATACACTTTTTCCTGATGCGCGCATCTTGCGTATAGACGCTGATTCCACGCGTCGTAAAGGCAGCGCACAAGAAGCTTTCGACTCGGTGCATCGCGGTGAAGTTGATATTTTGCTCGGCACGCAAATGGTCGCCAAGGGTCATGATTTTCAACGCTTGACCTTAGTGGGAGTAATTAATCCTGATACCGCTTTGTTTTCACAAGATTATCGCGCCAGCGAACGACTCTTTGCGCAGTTAATGCAGGTAGCCGGGCGGGCAGGGCGAGCAGCAGCAGGAGTGGGCAGCGTGAGCGAAGTGCTGGTACAAACACGTTATCCTCAGCACCCGCTTTATCGCGCCTTGATGAATCAGGATTACACGGGATTTGCCGCCAGCGTATTAGAAGAACGACGCAGTGCAGGCTTACCGCCGTTTGTGTTTCAGGCGTTGTTGCGTGCGGAAGCAAAAACACTAGACAAGGCGATAGAGTTTTTAACAGCGGCTAAATCATTGCTGTCGCACGAAGGCATAGTCATTAATGATCCCGTGCCCATGACTATTACGCGGGTAGCCGGCGTTGAACGTGCGCAGTTATTACTCGAGTCACCATCACGGGCCGTATTGCAAACATTTTTAAAGCCTTGGCTACAAGCGCTACGCGAAACTAAATCACGCCTGAGGTGGTCGCTAGAAGTTGATCCGGTGGATATATAAGCCAGCAACCACGCCGACAAAATGCCTATTGCAGTGGCATGTCGAGTTGGCCTTCCATCGCAAACTGCCGAATCATGCGCACTGTATCAATATCCGATTCTTTGTACGCATCGCGCCGAAAATTATTATAAAAATCAGCTTCATCACCTTCGGCCGTTTCAAGATGATCGTCATACTCAAAGCGTACAAACAAAGCACCTGAGGCAGGCTCTTCAATTGTCATCGTTAAATCGGATGTAGGAATCTCGTTTTGTTGCGGCACGTGATAATGCACTTGATGTTCAGACAAAAACCGTACGTGGTCATGAATAATCAATTTGCCGAATTGCAGCGTGCGCGAAATACCTTGCTCAGTGCGTTGCGTAATGTCACAAGAATCAAGGCCGAGTAAAAATAAGGTGGGCCGTTCTGCGCGTAGGACTAATCCGCGCCAGAGTTGTGCGCGAGTAAGCGGGGCAATCAAGGGATTGTCTACCGCATTAATTTCAATCAGATGAACAAATTTCATAGGCTGTAGTAAATGTAGTACCAAATCACTTTACCACGGACGTCGAGTTGTACGCCCAGATTCGTTACAATGCAGGGTATGCACGATTAAGTGCAATGCCCCGTGCATTTCTGTACATTGTTCTTACGTTAATGGTACGTAGATCGTAGATTGTTTGTACATTAATCCCTGCAATTAACTCACACTGACTAGTTTTCTGAATGCCCTCTGGCCTGAATACGCCGCAGCGCGCTGCTGTGAATTACATCGATGGTCCATGTCTGGTGCTGGCCGGCGCAGGCTCAGGTAAAACACGTGTCATTACACAAAAAATCGCGCACCTGATACAAAACTGCGGCTATGAAGCTAAAAATATCGCTGCGCTCACTTTTACTAACAAAGCCGCACTCGAAATGCGCGAGCGCGTTGCCAAACTGCTTCACGAGCCAGGCCAAGCTAAACAACTCACAGTCTCCACGTTTCATTCGCTGGGCGTAAATATACTTCGGCGCGAAGCCGCTAGTTTAAATTTGAAACAGCGGTTTTCTATTATGGATAGCAGCGATTGCTTTTCGATAGTTCAAGATCTTGCAGCCACTACCGACAAGGCAGTCATACGGCGTTTGCAGCAGGCGATATCGTTATGGAAAAACGGATTGCTCACACCAGAAGAAGCACTTAACACGGCCAAAGATGAAAACGAAGCTCAGGCAGCGCGTCTTTATCGTAACTACGTAGCCACCCTATCAAGTTATCAAGCAGTCGATTTTGATGATTTGATACGCCTACCCGTGGAACTGTTTCGCACCGATGAGGCAGCGCGCGATCGCTGGCAACGCAAATTACGTTACCT